>JAGHDB010000014.1 GCA_021160155.1 Bacteroidales bacterium
CCCTAACCCTTGTGCTGGCCACGCTGGATCTGGTCAGAGCACCTATTAAATGGGTGGAATTTTTAATTCCGGTTACTATTTTTTTAACGGCCATTGGAAATATTTTACAAAAAAAGACGACCTACTCCATACGGCACAATATATATAAGTACGCTTTGGCTCTCTTTTTCGGACTGATTCACGGGCTTGGTTTCTCTACTTACCTGAGATCCATTTTAAGTGGTGAAGGCCATCTGGCTTTTCCGGTCTTTTCATTTAATGTCGGGATTGAGTTGGGGCAGTTGCTCATTGTCAGTATCTTTTTGACCATCGGCGTGTTATTTATGCGATTCCTGAAAGTCAATCCCCGTGAATGGAATCTTTTCTTTTCAGGAGCAGGATTCGGCGTTTCGTTAATACTCATGTTTGAAAGATTTCCGTTATGAAAAAATTTCTCATATGATTTCTCTAACAGATATGACAGAGATCCTTAATTGTGATTTGGCCATTACCAATGCCTACATTTTAACGCTGGATGATGATTTCACCGAGTTTGCTCCGGGATTGATTCTTATCAGAAACGGGAAACTGGTTTATGTGGGTCCTGATCAACCTTATGCACCCCGATATAAAACCACAGAAACAATTAATGCCCGAAACAAACTGGTCATGCCGGCCTTTTTTAATGCACACAACCATGCCGGGATGTCCATATATCGCGGATTGGGAAATGATCTGGTTCTGGATGACTGGCTCAATCGTTTTGTATGGCCGATGGAAGCCAAATTCGCCACGCCTGAAAATGTTCATTTGGGTACGCTGCTCTCTACCATGGAGATGATCAGGTCGGGCACTAATATTTTTGCGGATATGTATTTTTTTGAAGAGGAGGTTGCCCGTGCAGCAGAAGAGATCGGCATGCGTGTGATACTGGGTGAAGGCATTTTAAATTTTCCAACTCCTCATTTTGATAATGCCGAAAAATATTTCACCTATCTTGAACAAATGGTTACTCAATATCGTGACCACTCCCTGGTAGGTATTTCCATATCTGCCCATGCTCCTTACACCTGCTCTGATGAGTTATTAAAAAGAGTTTCGGAACTGGCTGCTTATCATCAGGTTCCGGCTACCATTCATTTAGCTGAAACTCAGTGGGAGTATGATTCTTATATGGAGCGCTACGGTAAAACATCCACCCAATACCTGGCCGATCTCGGTTTTTTCGATCATCACGTAGTAGCTTATCATTGCAATTATCTCTCTGAAACCGACCGTCAGATTTTAAAGCAATCCGGCTCAGGGGTAGCAACCATCACGCACAGCAACATGAAACTTGCCTCAGGGGTTTGTCCGGTTAAAGATTTAATGAATCGGGGAATTCCCGTGGCAATCGGTACGGACGGACCCGCCAGCAATAACAACCAAAGTGTTTTAATGGACATGCGTTCTTCCGTTCTACTGCAAAAAACCATTGAAAAAGACCCGACGGTGCTGGATACACACACAGCTATCAGAATGGCGACTTCAAACGGGGCCAAAGCATACCGGATGGAGAATCAGTTGGGCAGCCTTGAAATTGACAAACAGGCTGACCTGATCATGATCGATACCGACCAACCCCACTGGCAGCCCATGCACGATGTGTATGCTTCTATTGTATATGCCATGTTACCGTCTGATGTGGAAACCGTAATTGTTAACGGCCGGGTGATCATGAAAGACCGTAAATTACTGCAGGTGGATGAAAAAAAGATTTTGCATCAGGTGAAGACATTGATGAAAAAGATGAATCAGTAGTAAAGTAAAGGGAAGATTAAGAATAAATTAATAAACAGTTGTAGGGTTGTAGGGTTGTAGGGTTGTAGAGTTGTAAAGTTGTAAAGTTGTAGGGTTGTAGGGTTGTAGGGTTGTAGAGTTCAGGTAGTCAGTTTTCTGAAAGGGGTTTAGGGGTTTAAGTTGTACACGAGGTCGGATACTTTACCGACTTCAAGAAATGAGGCACCTTTTCTCGGTCCGAAGCTACCGCCCACCAGTACCACACGATGGTCGGGAGAAATTTCACCTTCCTGTAACAGGTAAGAAGCCACGGCACGTTTAAAGGCATCCGTATGGGAAGCAGGATGCATATAAAAGGGATACACTCCATAAGAAAGTGCCAGTTCCCTGACCACTCTGGGTGAATAACAGGCTGCAAATATAGTGTTACGGTTTCTGAAGGCAGCAATATAGCGGGCAGTCCGCCCCGAAAGTGTATCCAGGATAACCGCTTCTGTTTCTAATTCTGATGAAGCCTGAATAGTCATATTGGCCAGAAAGGCTGCAATCTCATTATCAATTGAAGAGATAGTGATATCAGAGGTCCCTCTGGCTTTCTCAACTTCAAGGGCCACCCGTGTCATGGTCTTAACCGCTTCAACAGGATATTTACCAAAAGCAGTTTCCCCACTCAGCATAATAGCATCCGTTCTGAAATAGATTGCATCCGCCACGTCAGTAATCTCTGCCCGTGTAGGTCTGGGATGTTCAATCATGGTATAGAGCATCTGGGTAGCAATGATTACCGGTTTTTTTCGCCGGATACATGCTGAAACCAGTCGGCGCTGGATACCGGGAATCTTTTCTGCAGGTATCTCAATACCCAGATCACCTCTCGCTACCATTACCCCGTATGCATGATCAAGTATCTCCTCTATATGATCTACACCTTCCTGATTCTCAATCTTTGCTATAATTTTGATTTCAGAGTGATACTCATCCAGGATTTGTTGGATCTGTATGATATCCTCTTTATTTCTTACGAAAGAATGGGCTATAAACTCCAGGTCATTTTCTACTGCAAAACGGATATAGGTTCTATCCTTTTCATTTAAAGCCGGAAGATGGGTGGTTACACCGGGCACATTCACACTTTTTCGTGATCTGATCCAACCCTTATTTAATGCTTTACAAAGCAGATATCCGGTTTCCTTTTTTATTACTGTGAATGCCACATCGCCATCGTCCACCAAAATCTTGTCGCCCACTGACAGATTATCCACGAATCCCGGATAGGTTACTGAAATTTCACCCGGAAGAGACGGTTTTTCAGGATCACCAAAAAACTTCACCTCTTCGCCTGAAGCAACTTCAATGGGATCGCGAGTAACGGTGGTGCGAATCTCGGGGCCTTTCGTATCCACCAGAATGGCAATTTTATCCGATACTTTCCTGACCGATTCAACCACTTTCCGGGATCCTTCCAGATCCTGATGAGCAGTATTAATTCTGACTACATCCATACCCGCTTCATGCAGCTCCCGTAAAAAATCTTCACTGCATCGCTGATCGGAGATAGTAGCCACAATTTTGGTGTGTTTTCTCTGTCTCATTTGGATTTATTTTTCAACAGCACGCGTAAACTTTCTATTCCCAAACGGTATGAATCCAATCCGAACCCCATAATAACCCCCCGGCATTGTGCAGCAGTAACTGATTTATGGCGAAATGTTTCACGGTCAAGAATATGAGAAATGTGAACTTCCACAACAGGAATTTTAATGGCTCTAATGGCATCTGCAATAGCGACCGAAGTATGTGTGTATCCTGCAGGATTAATCAGAATCCCATCATAATTATCAGCCGCCTCATGGAGCCGGTCTACAATTCCGCCTTCCCAATTGGATTGAAAATAATCTATTTCATAATCCCGGAAAAGTTCCGATAAAATATCCAGATAATCCTCAAAGGATTGTTTTCCGTAGATCGCCTGTTCTCTTTCTCCGAGCAGGTTCAGATTTGGTCCGTTCACAATGAGAATCCTCATAAATAAATATTTTCTGCAAAAGTATCAATTTCATGAGGGATTGTCACTAATTTTGGATTAAAAGAATCTGATTTGGATGTTAATGATTTCCCGTACAGGCAGGCTTATCGCACTTATCTTCAGCTTGAAAAAGCTCTGTCTCCCAATAGTATAGAGGGATACTTACA
>JAGHDB010000084.1 GCA_021160155.1 Bacteroidales bacterium
GCCGGTTGTGGCCCGGTCTTATGAACCATCCTTAACCATGAAGGTGGCTCTCAGGCATAATTTCAGGAGCCTGGTTCGTATTATGGCGGGTATTGCCATGGATACGCTATCCACAAAACCAGAACATATTTTGGAGTTTCCGATGTTTAATTTTCAGGGTGGCAGTTATCCGTTTTTTGATCCTGAAGGTGCTGACACCACGAGGTTTGAACTGGGGCTGGATCTGACGCCTTTGCTTTCGTATGCGCGAAAAGACCAATCAGCCAGGATTTTTCTGATCGTTGACGAGAAAGACATGTCTTCAGAAATGGGTAGTGGCAAAATTCTTTCCATGACTCTTTATAATCATTTTGGAGTAGAAGATTCAGTTACTTGTAAGGGATTGCCACTGGAGATAGCTAACGATTCAAGAACATTGGCTTCTGTAGTTAAAATCCTGCATTTTAATGAGATAAAAGTAACTCCACCTCCTGTGGTTTATACACGGCCCGATCAATATGTGTCAGAAAAACTTGAAGTGACCGGTGCCGCTAATCCATTTTCATGGTAGCTGGATTACGACTATACCGACCACTTCACGCATGAGCAATTTCCTGAAATTGATGGGACCGTGATCTATGGTTATGGAAGAGGAGATCTGAATACCCGGATTGATTTCCCGTTTGTTTTTCCTTTTTATGGGGCAGATCTGCAAAGTGCGTATGTTAACAAAGACGGAGCCATTGTTTTTGATCTTGAGGCTAAAGATTATCCTTATGCTATTGATCCTGATCTGGTTATTCGTTCACGAAGGAGGATTGTGCCTTTTGGTAAAAGCCTGGATTATTTTTTAGAAGATAACCAAATTATTTATGCGACCACTGATTCTTCTGCCACGGTAGTATGGCAGGCCATGATCCCGACTGAAGAAGGCAGTCGCCCTACGCGTATTGCCTGCGTGATGCAGCGCGATGGAACGATCCGTTTTATTTATGAGAATCCGGAGTATGTCTTTCAGGATGGCGGGCCGGTATTATTGGGAATTTCAAACGGAGACAGCCGGATGTACAAACAATTGGATCTGACTAAAGAACTATTACCGGATAATTTTAATACCATTCGGTTACATCCGTATCAGTTTCCGCCGGATACAAAACTCGAACCCACAGGATGGCTTTTTTGCCGGCCTGAACAGAACAATTACCTTTATGATATCCATGTGAAAGTTTATGACAAGTATAACCAGAGTGCAAAAGCAGTTGTATATATTTCTACGCGTGATCTTGACTCTGCCGGATTGTTACGGCAGAATTTCCCCAACCCCTTTCAGGATCGTACGACCATCTCATTTGATGTCAAAGAACGTGTTCCGGTCAGGATGGAGATTTTTAACAGCCGGGGCCAATTGATTAAATTGCTTGTTGACCAAACACTTCCACCGGGGCCCTATTCCATTGAATGGGTTACTTCAGGTACAGGAGAGAATGCCCTTTCTTCAGGCACTTATTTTTGCCGTTTGATCTGCGGAGAAGAGATCGCTCGGATCAGGATGCTTAAAATAACCATTCGGTGAGGGTAACTTCATAACAGTTTGTTAATTTCCGTGAATGTTGTTAAATTGGGAGAGATGTTCGGGTGTATGAACACTAAAGACCTAACCAATTTTTATCATTATGGATTATCAGATATTGAAACCACAAAGTTTCGGTGATATTGGGGTGTTAACCATTTCGAGGCCCAAATCATTAAATGCCCTGAATTCATTGTTTTTTACAGAGTTGCTTCATTTTTTAGATGTGGTCAACACGGATGAACCATACAGGGTATTGATCCTGACGGGAGAAGGCAAAGCGTTTGTTGCGGGTGCCGATATTGCCGAGATGGTGGATTTGGATTCTGCCGGTGCCCTGCGCTTTTCTGAGAAGGGGCAACAGATTCTGTTGATGCTTGAAATATTACCTATTCCGGTTATCGCGGCGGTCAATGGCTATGCACTTGGCGGAGGATGTGAATTGGCTATGGCATGTGATATCCGGCTGGCTTCTGAAAATGCACTCTTTGGTCAGCCTGAAGTGAATCTCGGATTGATTCCGGGCTATGCCGGAACACAACGGTTACCCCGGTTAATCGGTTTGGGTAATGCTTTAAAGTGGATACTTTCAGGAGAACCGGTAGATGCCCGTGAGGCTTACCGATTGGGTCTGGTGCAGGGAGTATCTCCACCGGAAAAACTAATGGATGACGCATTTAAACTGGCACGCACGATTGCATCCCGGGGGCCTGATGCCGTGAAACATGCCAAAAGAGTCATGCGCAAAGGTATTGATTTACATTTTGAAAAAGGGATGGATCTCGAGAAAAGTTATTTCGCCAAACAATTTGAAAAGGAGGGGGAAGAGGGCATGAAAGCTTTTCTCGAAAAACGTAAACCCAACTGGTAAAATTAAAAACAAGTATTACAACCATTCGTATGGAATACCTAACACAATTTGAAAAAGTGGCTGTCCTTGGAGCAGCCGGAAAAATGGGAAGTGGTATCCTTTTGCTTACTGCCATGGAAATGACGGATCAGTGGCTACGGGATAAAAATTTGCAAATGGAACTTTTTGCCGTTGACTTGTCATATGATGTTTTGAGAGGAGTGGTTAAATACCTCAAATCACAAATTACCAAAGCTGCTGAAAAGAAAACGGTCTGGTTGAGATCTGTCTATGAAGATCGTGAGGACCTGATTGAAAATGGAGAGATCATCCGGCAATATGTTGACGATGTGTTGAACCGGGTGACCTATACTACCCATTTGTCTGATATTTATAATGCCTCCCTGATATTTGAAGCCATCAAAGAAGATCCGAAAGTTAAAACAGAGGTTTTGGGGATGATCAGCAAAAACAGTACACAAAAACCCTGGTTTTTCACAAATACCTCTTCTATCCCCATCTCCTTTCTTGACCGGGAAGCCCGACTTCAAGGAAAGATCATAGGATTTCACTTTTATAATCCGCCGGCTGTTCAAAAACTGGTTGAATTGATTCAGGGGGAGCAAACAGAGTCCGGCCTGGTTGAATTTGCCCGGACTTTCGCCAAACAATTGCGAAAGGTGGTTGTGTCTTCAAATGATAAAGCCGGGTTTATCGGTAACGGCCATTTTATGAGAGATGCCCTTTTTGGCCTTGAGCAGGCACAAGACCTGACTGATGAATTAACTCCTTCACAGGCCATCTGGGCAGTTAACCGGGTGACCCAGGATTTTCTGTTACGGCCCATGGGTATTTTCCAATTGATTGATTATGTGGGTATTGATGTGGTTCAGTACATTCTCGAAGTGATGGCACCCTATTTCCCTGATGAACAACTTATGCACGAGTGGCTCAACCGGATGCTTGAATCCGGTATCCGTGGAGGTCAATTTGCAGATGGCAGTCAGCGTGAAGGCTTCTTAAAATATCAGAAAGGCCGGCCGGTAGGTGTATATGATTGGGAAACCCAAACATATCTCTCTGTGGATGATCTCGCGACGGCTGTTGATCCGTTCCTGGGATCTCTTCCCGAACCGCTGAATTGGAAAACAGTTAACTTCTCATCAAACAAAAAAGAACAGCTCGACCGGTTTTTCAAGCAGTTGGCAACAATGGATTCAAAAGGTGCCCTGCTGGCCAAAGCCTATGGGCTTCAGTCGAAAAAGATCGGCATACACCTTGTTGATGGGGGAGTGGCCAAACAGATTGAAGATGTCAACCGTGTACTTGAAACCGGGTTTTATCATGCTTATGGTCCAGTTAATGAATATTTTAATGACTAAGTTATGAATCATTTAAGAAAAAAAGTATATGTAATTGCCGGCTATAATACCATCTCTTTAGGAACCGGGAGGAAAGAATTTCATCCGAAAAAGCCGAGACCGGGATTAGAGCACTATATCCGGGAAGCGGGGCAGGCAACACTTAAAATAATTGGAGGAGGACAAAAGGTGGATGAATGTGTGATGGGTAATTTCATGGCCGGAAGATATAACAAGCAGGCAAATCTGCCTGGCTTTTTCCCGATGATTGATCCGGAATTAAGATATAAACCCGCTACACGCGTAGAAGGAGCTTGTGGTTCAGGTGGATTGGCCATGACATCGGCCATTCGTTCGATATTGGCAGAGACGGCTGAAGTGGTTTTAACTCTGGGTGTAGAAGTACAAAATACCATGAAAGCTGTTTATGGTGCTGATGTGTTGGCAGGTGCGGGATGGTTCCAGGATCGTAAGAAAGGACATGTACATTTTTTCCCGGGCCAGTTTAGTGACCGTGCCGGGGCCTATTATGAAAAGTTCGGCCGTGAAAAAACCCGCCAAGCCATGGCGCGCTGGTACCGGCAGGCCATTGAAAATGCCAGATTGTGCCCTACGGCACAAGAGTACCACAATACTACACCCAATCTTGAAGAGGTGGCAATGACTGAACCCAACCCACGCTCTTTCGTGGCTCATCTGAATGTATATGATTGCTCAAAAGTGTCTGATGCCGCTTCTGCTCTTGCTGTCGTCTCTGAAGAGGGTCTTAAACGAACCGGACTGGATCCTTCGCAGGCTGTGGAAATTATTTCATGGGCACAGGTTGAAGAAGACCTTACCCAGCCCCCGCCGGATCCTACCGAGCTAAGCACCATAAAAGAGGCCGTCAAACAGGCTCTTGACCGGGCCGGATTGACCATAGATCAAATTGGTACTGTTGAAACTCACGACTGTTTTTCCATTGCGGCAATCATGGCAGTTGAAGCCATGGGTCTAGCCGGGCGGGGTGAAGGCCCTGATTTTATATTAGCAGGCCACACATCAAGAGAGGGTAAAATCCCTTTTAATACTACGGGGGGATTGATTGGTTGGGGGCATCCGGTTGGAGCAACCGGCGTGCATCAGGCAGTAACGATTTGGGAACAGTTAACCGGCAATGCCGGTAACGCCCAGATTTCACTAACCCCTGAACGCCCGTATGGAATGACCGTTAATATGGGCGGTGACGACAAAACAGTTGTTGCTATTATCTATAAAAGAAACTAATAACTAATTCTTATGGACTTTACTTTCACCGAAGAACAGTTGATGATTCGTGATGCCGCAAGAGATTATGCCCAAAGAGAGTTAATTCAGGATGTCATTGAGCGGGACCGTCATGCGATTTTTCCTGAAAAACATGTCAAAGCTCTTGCAGAACTTGGTTTTATGGGGATGATGGTAGATCCTGCTTATGACGGAGGAGGCATGGATACCATTTCTTATGTGCTTGCTATGGAAGAGATCAGTAAAATTGATTCAGCTGTAGGAGTAATTATGTCAGTAAATAACTCTTTGGTATGTTGGGGTTTAGAGAGGTATGGTACGGAAGAGCAAAAGCAAAAATATCTTCGCCCGCTGGCTCGTGGAGAGATGCTCGGTGCTTTTATTCTTTCAGAACCGGAAGCTGGATCAGATGCCTCTTCCCAAAGAACTACAGCTACGGATGAAGGAGACTATTACCTGATCAATGGCACCAAGAACTGGGCTACCAATGCCAATTGTGCTTCGATATACCTGGTAATTGCCCAGACCCATAAAGAGAAAGGGCACCATGGGATTAATGCTTTTATTGTTGAAAAAAACACTCCGGGTATCTCTCTGGCACCACATGAAGAGAAAATGGGTATGCGCAGTTCGGATACCCACTCGGTAATGTTTACTGATGTAAAAGTGCCAAAGGAGAACCGGATCGGTGAAGATGGATTCGGGTTTGTTTTTGCCATGAAAACACTTGACGGAGGACGGATCGGCATTGCGGCCCAGGCATTGGGGATTGCTGCCGGTGCTTATGAACGGGCACTGCAGTATTCAAAAGAACGAAAAGCTTTCGGAAAGCCGATTTCTTATCACCAGGCTATAGCTTTCAAACTTTCTGATATGGCTGTTAAACTCGAAGCATCCCGCTTTTTCTGTCTGAAGGCTGCCTGGCTGAAAGACAAGGGTAAAAGTTATAGTACGGCCAGTGCCATGGCGAAACAGTATTGTGCTGACAGTGCGATGGAGATTACTACAGAAGCAGTTCAGATACATGGTGGTTACGGCTATGTAAACGATTACCATGTGGAACGACTGATGCGGGAGGCTAAACTGACTCAGATTTATGAAGGAACCTCTGAGATTCAAAAAATCGTGATCTCCAGAGCCATTTTATCAGATTAGAAATCAGATGAGTAAGCAACAAAAACTTTACCACCCTAAATATGCGGTAAGGATTCTGACAGCTTCATCTCTTTTCGATGGTCATGATGCAACGATCAATATCATACGCCGGATTATTCAGGCCACCGGAACAGAGGTAATTCATCTCGGTCATAACCGCTCAGTTGATGAAATAGTAGAGGCAGCTATTCA
>JAGHDB010000248.1 GCA_021160155.1 Bacteroidales bacterium
CCAGGCCCGGATCCAAAGACCTTTTTACCAATAACAGTTTTAACCCGGTCTCATTAAAACCGAAAATCACACAATCCACAGCTATTAATTGCCGGTCCTCTCCAGAGTAATAGCGATCCATAAGCTTATTTTAAGTGTTAAAGCTACACCCTAAAAATCAGGTTTACAAGTAACCAAATAATAAAAATAGGAATTTTACTTTTACCGGATCACAACAAGCCGGTTATAGTTTTGTGATGGAGTAATTACACGGACGGTATAAACCCCTTTGGAACAGCTTTGAACCGGTATGCGAAGAAGCTGCAGGTTGCCGGGTTGAATCAGGGATTCGTAGCATTTTCGACCGGTAGCAGCAATTAACTCGACACGGATTATCTCACCGGTTAATCCCGAAATCCGGATAAAGAGTTCAGTAGTAGCAGGATTTGGATAAATACTCAGTGAATACCCATCAGTTACAGGATGGTCAGAAAGCAATATGTTTGAAGAACCGGGAGTTGGATCCGCCAATGGCTGCCAGTTGGATCCGCCATCCGGAATTCTGCCGAAACTTATATCGGGCTGCTGGATGCCAAACAGCACCGAATCAATCAGAATGGTATCCGGTTCGAGTAATTGAACCAGACCTATCTCTTCACCGTTACCATCCAGCTTGAAACCCAGATGAAGCGAACCCGATAATGGTTGATCATCTGCCCATAAAAGTAAAAATCCCTGCGGCGGAATGGTGGTTAATTCGGGAATGCCCCTTGGGATCATCGCCTTCAAAGGATTATCCAGATTATCAGTTAGAAAAAGCCCGCCTACATCATAAGGATTATCCGAAGCATTAAACAGTTCAATCCAGTCTTCATAGAGACCATTTTTGTTGATCAATCCGGATTGATTCTCCGCAAGAAATTCATTGATAAAAATTTCCGGTACCGCTTCATCCCCGATTTGATTGGCATCGCCGGGTGTAGGAATGCTGAAATGCCGGTATTGATAACTCCCGTCGGGATAACAGCCATAGCTGTTTCCCCTGCTCATTAAAGGATAAACAATTCGATTCAGCCGGTGAAACCTGCCCGACAGATACTGGCTTAAAATAAGGGTTCCCCCTGACGGACTTAATCCGATGAGATTTCCGGTATCCGGGATGGCAATAAATGCACCCGGAGACAAAGTTTGATCATCAGGAATCAGAAGATTCAACCGGATAGGTGAATCGGGAGTTCTACCGTTTGATACGTAGAGATCCCCGGGTAGAATTTCGGATGGCCCGTTATTATAAATTTCAAACCAAGTGCCCTGGCCGGCCGTGGAGATTTCATTCACAAACAACCCCGAATAAAGATCTTTATGTCTGAAAAAATACCCTATATCGGCCCGTGTGCCATCCGGGTCTTCGGGTGAATCCGGATCTCCGGAATTGATACAGGGGGATCCCGGCTCCAGCATAAAATCACCGGTTTCAGGTGACTTTAAATGCGGATCACCGGTTAGATTGTGATCACCCGGTAAAAGCGATCGTTGATTCAGGGAATAAGAAACAGACCTGGAGCTGTAAGCATCAGTGGTAACAGCATCCTGACTACTGCCGGCAAAAAGTGAATTGACCACCTTTGCCATTCCTCCTCCACGGCCCGGCACTTTTTCAAAGCAATGTATCCCGGTTGTATTACCAAAAAAAGTATTCCGGTCAGACAGCACAAAAGAGCCTTCGTCTTTGATTCCGGCACCATTGCCACAATAAATGATCAGGTTATGCTGCATGGTTACCTGGGATCCCAATCCTACTGAAACCGCTTTGTCAGAAATATACTCAAAACGGTTCCCTGAAATGAGAATTTGCGATGAAAAACCCATGTCAATCCCGTCGTTGTTGATCCCTGAAAAATCACCAAAGTAATTATTCCGAATCACCGCACCGGTAACCGAATCCAGGTCAATACCATCGGTGTCGGCCGCCCGGCTGCCGGTAAAATGACTCCCTTCAATCTGTACACCCCCTGCACGGGCCACGTTGATCAGATCGCACACACCGCTGCTGTGAAGAGAAGCATCCCTAATCCAAACCCGGCTGCCGGTGCAATAAACCGGATTTGCCTCGCAATCCGTAATTACCAAACCGTTTATGGGAACATAGCTGTCAATTATATTCAGATTGGCCTTATATTTTAACGGGTCATCCAGACTGTAAGAAGCTTGTGATATTTCCAGGTTACTGAGATAACAATATCCGGCAGCCTGATTAATCACCAGTGCTCCCCACCTGCCGTCTTCTCCGGGCCGGTTACGAATCAATACCTTTTGCTGTGCCGTGCCATCTGCCTGAATAGCTCCTGAAACATACAGGCTTGCTTTTTCAGCCATCCGGATTTCCGTTCCGGCCTCCATACGGAGTACCCCTGAAGCCGTCACAATGACATCACCGGCAGCCACATAAGGAGATTGGTCGGCCCGTAATATCATCAGCGTATCAATCAGGGCAGGTAACACAGACTCGTCCGAATGTTCAAAAACCGCTTCTATCAGGGTATCCGACTGAAAAGTATCGGTTGTTTCCCTCCCCCCGTTCGTTCCAATCCAGCCGGCAAACCGAAATCCCGGAGCAGGTTGTGCAGTCAATCTCAAAGGTAATTCTGAAAAATAAATACCTCCCGTACCGGCTTCTGCGCCATTCACCCTTACCGTACCTCCCCCCTGAACGGTGATATCCAATTGAAATGTACCCGGCAGGTTGTATTTCTTGGTAAGCTGATCCCGCATGATCGCCGGGCGCCGCCGGGCAAACTCCCGCATGATCTCCACATGATCTTCCCATTGCTCTAATGAAGCAATCGGACTGCATCCCGAACCCCCGACCGTAGCCGTACCTTTCCACCGGTTTACATCCCGCTCCATCTCCGGTTCAATGACTGCCTTCACCCGGTCGATCATAGCCAGAACCCGGTCGGTAGCAAAAGTAGTGTTCAGATGCGTGGCAAATCGCTGTAAAAATTCAGCTTTAAACCGGTTACTTTTCATCAGAGAATAAAACAGTGCCCGGTGATGCAGAAAATTATCCTCCGTATAATTGAGCATATTATGTGCATAGTCTGCCGAACCGTAAAGACCGAATCCGCCCTCGACATCAAAAAAGACCCATCGCCATTTACCCGTAGCCGTTCTGGGACGCCAGCAAAGTACATTGTTGTTGGCCCAGTCCTGATTATTTATAAATAATTCGGCAATCTGGTAATCAATGAATTCATCCATATCCATCATGGAACAGATTTGATCAAAAACCGCAGGATCATTTACATCACTGTATCTGACCAGGTTAAGCAGACTCTGATAATGCAGGTCATCTCCTTTAATCACTCCTCCGTTGGAAGCATTCTCAAGCAGGTCAACCTGATCCGGATCCACCCCCCAGTTTCCGGCCAGGTAATCCGATTTGTTTCGTTCGCGTATATTATGAATCCCCCAGTATTGTCCGTTAAGATATAGAATCGCAGGCCGGTAAGCTTCATAATCCACATCCATATAGCCAATTAACAAATTACCCAGTAATCCGTCCCGAAACATGGTTCCGTTATAACAATTACCCATCCCGTCCGCTCCGCCCGGCCGGAGCATAAAACTGGAAAAACGGGTCACGGTTTTATCCTGAAAAAACCGGTAATGCAAATTTGAGTTCCCGTATTTCGACCTGAAAAAAATCCCTAACGGTTTTTTCGGAAATTCACAATTCATCCTTCCTTTAATCTGCATCCCGGCCTGTGAAGTAAATTCACGATTACCTGTTATTTCAAAAAACTCAATATTTATCGGCCGTTCCCAATCGGGATGACAACTGTTACGTGAGGTCCTGGTTCCGTCAAATCCCGATCCGTCGACATAAATACCCCAATCCGGATTCCACAGGTAAGATGAATCAATACTAATAGAAAATACCGGAAGGGTAGAATAGTCACCGATGATATAAGTCCGGGTTGTAACCGGCCCGGGTAATTTACCCTCTGAATAGTACCTTGCACGAAGCGGAGTAGTTTTTGCCAGAGTTACCGGTGCAGTATAAACCGGTGAATCTGGCCGGGGAATGGATCCGTTTGTGGTGTACCGGATCACACCACCTGTACCCGGTTCGGTTACGGTCATTTTTATCTCCCGTTTCCCGGGATAACGGCCGGCCGGAAGAGAAAAAGCTACGGGCTGGGCAAAATTGGGTCGATTTATGCCATTGACCGGATTTTCCCGGCCGGGAGAAGGTTCACCGAAAAATTTCCAGGTTTGCAGTGATTCCGGGTCACGACCGTAAGAAATATCCGGTAACTGAGCGGGAATATCGACCCGGTCAATGAGATTTCCTTCATTATCAACCAATAACAAGCTCTCGCCGTCTCTTGATATGGCAAAATTTGTATGTAATCCCCGGTTAATATGATCCGCCATAACCAGCAAGTATCCACCACGGGGAACAGTAACATTCTCCGGAAACTGCCATTTATCAGGAATTCCGGAGTTATCAGATAAATAAAACCCGGTCAGGTCAACCGGATTTTCACCGATGTTATAAAGTTCAATCCAGTCAGAAAAGTCACCTTCATCAGGATCAATATAAGCACTGGCATTTGAAGCCATGACCTCATTGATCACAACCTGAGACTTCAATCCTGATGTCCAAACCGCTCCGAATAAAATAAACAGGAATAACCGCTTGACCTGTGATAACATAAACCCCTTCATCAAAAAGACAAAATCTCTGTTCTTAGGGTTGATTTTTGTACATTCGAAAATTATAGAAAATTAACCCAACATGAAGACAAAGTTAACAATTGTATCTGTTCTCCTGATCGTTTTTTCACTGCAGGCAAACGCTCAAAAGCCTAACCTTTCTTCTTTGACGATCAAAGAGATCATGTCGAAAAATTTTACCGGTAATCCTCCGTCACGCCCGCAATGGTCGGCCGATTCAAAAACTCTGTTTTTCAACTGGAATCCGGATCATGGTACAAAATCCGGTGTGTATCTGATTCACCCTGATGAACCGCAACCGGTGAAATCAAGCCGTACCGAATTACAGAAGGCAATACCGGCAAAAGCTGTCTGGAATCCGGATAAAACACGTAAACTCGAAAAGGGGGAAAAAGGATTGATGTTAATCAATCCTCGTAAAAAAGACACGACCATACTGTTACGCGTTGCCGGTCGCATCGGATCGTACCGTTTTAGTTCTTCCGGTCATAAAGTAGTTTTTACCCTCGACCAGAATCTCTATTGGATTGATTTACAAACCGGTCAGTTCAGGCAGCTAACCAATTTTGTAGCTAAAAGACCCGGGGAGCCGAAACCTCAACAAAAAAAATTAAATGACCAGGATCACTGGCTGATGCAGGAGCAGGCCCGTTTGTTTCCTGAATTATCACGTGTTCAAAGCCGTTCTTCAAGGTCCTTCTACCGGTCACCACGTATTTCAGGAGGATTGAAGGGAGTAATAAAACCCATCTATACCGATAGTTTCTCGGTACGTAATCTCATTTTGACGCCGGACGAAAAACACGTCACTTTTTCAATGAACTGGCCGGCAAAAGAGCCTTCAAAATCAACCATCATGCCGGTATATGTTACCCGTTCAGGTTACACCGAAGTTCGTAACACCCGGTCAAAAGTCGGTAGTCTTCCGGGCAGAATGAACATCGGAATCCTTAATATTGAAACCGATCAATTAATTCAGCTTCAGTTAAATCAGATTCCGGGTATCACCGATCTACCCGATTATGTTACTGATTATCCCGAAAAATATAAAAACCGCAAACCTGAAGTCCGCCCGGTATATTTATCGGGCCCCATTTGGTCTCCCAACCGTAAATACGCGGTGGTCATTGCCAATTCATTCGACAATAAGGACCGGTGGATTTTACGTCTGAATATACAGGATGGATCCTTGAAATTACTCGATCGCCAAAGAGATGAAGCCTGGATAGGAGGTCCGGGGATTGGATGGGGTGGTAGTACCGGATGGATGCCCGATTCACGAAGATTTTGGTTTCAGTCTGAAGAAAGTGGCTATTCGCATCTCTATTGGGTTGATCTTGAAAGTGGTGAAAAAAAAGCTCTTACTTCCGGACATTTTGAGATCTACAGCCCGTTTTTATCAAAAAATCATAAATGGTGGTATTTCACTTCAAATGAGGTTCATCCCGGGGTACGCCATTTTTACAAGATGCCCCTTGAAGGAGGCAAAAGGATCCAAATCACAAAGATGGACGGCAGTAACTCGGTGATTCTTTCCCCGGATGAGAAATGGCTGGCCATTATGTATTCTTTTGCCAACCGGCCGGTTGAATTATACCTTAAGAAGAATCAGCCCGGGGCTGTTCCGCTGCAGGTAACAGATTCACGCTCGGAAGCATTTAAGGCCTACCCCTGGAGGATACCTGAATTCATCACTTTTAAAGCTTCTGACGATGCCATTGTATATGCCAGGCTTTACCGGCCAAAAGCAGAAAAATCAAACCATGCAGCCGTGGTATTTGTTCACGGAGCCGGATATCTTCAGAATGCACATAAATGGTGGTCATCTTATTACCATGAATATATGTTTCACAACATACTGGTGGATAACGGTTATACCGTTCTTGATATGGATTACCGAGGAAGTGCCGGATACGGGCGCGACTGGCGCACGGGAATCTACCGGAATATGGGAGGTAAAGACCTGAGTGATCAGGTGGATGGTGCCCGTTTCCTGGTGCATCAATACCGGATTGATCCTGCCAGAATCGGTATTTACGGAGGTTCATACGGAGGATTTATCACACTTATGGCTATGTTCAAGGCTCCCGGTGTATTCGCCGCAGGTGCCGGGTTACGGTCGGTCACCGACTGGGCACATTACAACCACGGCTACACAGCCAATATCCTCAACACTCCTGTTGAAGACAGCCTGGCCTATTACCGGAGTTCTCCCATCAATTTCGCAGAGGGTTTGCAGGGTCATCTGCTGATGTGTCACGGAATGATGGATAATAATGTCCATTTTCAGGATATTGTCAGGCTTACCCAAAGGCTCATCACACTGGGTAAAGAGAACTGGGAACTGGCGGTATATCCGCTGCAAAGTCATAGTTTTACCGATCCCGATGCGTGGACGGATGAATATAGAAGGATCTTCAAATTGTTCCAGCAAGTTTTGAATCAATAATCAGGGTAAAAATGAAGCGGGTACAAAGCCAGATCATAATGTCGCTCCTCATGGTATGGGGTATGCTGACGTCAGCCGGTTTGCCGGCACAGGATACCTGGTCGCTTGACCGGTGCCTTACCTATGCCCGTGATCATAATTTACAACTCAAACAACAGGCTTTGCATACCCGCATGGCACGCAATAACCTGAGTCAATCAAAATTCTCCCTGATCCCGTCTCTTTCGGCAGGTGCGCAACAGTCTTTTCGTTTCGGACGGTCGGTGGATCCGTTAACCTACAGTTTCAATACTGAAAACTCAAAAGGAAGCAGTTTCTTTGCCAGAAGCAGGACTGATCTTTTTAAAGGATTTCAGAATCTGAATACCATTCGGCGCAACCGGCTCGAACTGGAGAAAAACCTGCAAGACTATGACAAGGCAAAAAACGACCTCACTTTGATGATCACCCGTCTCTATTTACAAATCCTGTTTAATGAAGAATTACTTCAGGTGGCTGAGTCTCAGGTTGCCCTCACACGGGAACAGGTCAGCCGGACACGGATGCTGGTTCATGCAGGTTCTCTACCGAAAGGTGACCTGCTGGATATCCAGGCCCAGTTGGCATCTGAAGAACTCAACCGGGTGGATGCCCAGAACCGGCTTGACCTCTCTTATCTGGATCTTATACAATTACTTGACCTGAAGAACCCCGGCCGGTTTACTATTGAAAAACCCGATTTTAACGATTTCCCCATCTCCCAACCGGTACAAAACAGTGATCAGGTATTTCAGCTGGCTCTTGGCAGCCTGCCTCAAATAAAAAGTGCCGAATATACACTCTGTATTTCAGAGCGTGATCTTGCCATCTCAAAAGGGCGATTAAGTCCTTCTTTATCGGTTAGTTCTTATTGGGGTACCGGTTATTCCGACCGGATTACGGATTTTATCAACGGTCAGGTAATGCCTTTCGGGGACCAGTTGAAATATACCGGTACTGCAGTCGTAAATCTGAACCTGAACATTCCTTTGTTCAGTGGCTTACAGGTTCAAACCGATATACGAAATGCCCGGCTGGCAGTATTAAATGCACAGTATCAACTTGAACAGTGCAAAAACAATCTGCATAAAGAGATTCAGCAGGCCGAAGCGGATGCCCGGGCCGCATACAAAAAATATCATGCCACCGCAAAATCCGTTGCCGCTCTGGAAGAAGCATTTCATTATGCCGCACAAAAATTCAATCTGGGGATAGTAACCTCCCTCGACTATAATCTGGCAAAAAACAACCTGACCAAAGCCCGCTCCGATCTTCTGCAGGCCAAGTACCATTATATTTTTAATACTAAAATCCTGGATTTTTACCGGGGTATCCCTATAACTGCCGGTTTGTCAAATAACTTAATCAAATAAACTTTTACATGATCCGGTTACTCCATATCGAAACAGCTACCCCCGTCTGCTCGGTGGCACTCAGTCTCGACGGAGAAGTATTTGAAGAATTATCCTCAGGTGAGGAGCAAAATCATGCTACTCACCTGACCGTTTTCATTCAAAAAATGCTGGATAAACACGGGTTGTCCGTTTCAAACCTGGATGGTATCTCTCTCAGCATGGGACCAGGTTCCTATACCGGCCTGAGAATCGGTGCCTCGGTAGCAAAAGGATTATCTTTCGGTAGTGACAAACCGGTTATCGGAGTGGGAACACTGCATGCACTTACCGCCGGCCTTTTATCGAAATACAAAACAGATCTGCCGGATGAAAATTCCCTGCTTTGCCCTATGCTGGATGCCAGAAGAGATGAAGTGTACAGTGCTCTCTTTGATCAACACATGAAAGAACTGCAGCCTGTTAAGGCAGAGATACTTACACCTGACAGTTATCAGCAGCTGCTTACCCGTAACCGCATCTGCTTTTTTGGCAGCGGCAGTGTGAAAGCAAAAAGGATCCTGCCACATCAGAACGCCTTCTTTGATTACGAAATATTTCCTGCTGCCCGGCATCAGGCATCTCTTGCTTATCTGGATTTTCAAAAGAAAAAATTTTTAAATGTGGCCTATTTTGAGCCGGACTACCTGAAAGCTTTTATTGCCACACGACCAAAAAACAAGTTTTAGGTTTTACAATCATTTCAATTACTTTTGCGTAACAATTTCTAATCCCGACATTATGGCAACAACAGCAGATATTCGGAATGGCATGTGCATTGAATTCAACAACCAGTTAATGACCATTATACAGTTTCAACATGTGAAACCCGGAAAAGGTCCGGCCTTTGTCCGTACTAAATTAAAAAATATCACTACCGGCAAAGTAATTGAACATACCTTCACTTCCGGTCATAAAATAAATGAAACCCGGGTTGAACGGCGGGCTTATCAATTCTTATACAAAGATGATATGGGGTATCACTTCATGAATAAAGAGAATTATGAGCAAATTAATATCGGAGAGGATTTAATTAATAATGTAGCGCTCCTGAAAGAAGGGGATGATGTAGAAATAGTGATTCATGCCGACAACGAAACTCCGCTGTTTGCCGAACTCTCTCCCACAGTAGTGATGGAAATTACTTACACTGAACCGGGTGTAAGGGGGGATACCTCTTCTACCTCCTCCCTGAAAAATGCCACTATTGAAACCGGTGCCACAATTATGGTTCCTCTATTTTGCAATACAGGAGATAAAATCCGTATCAATACCAGTGACAATAGTTATATGGAGCGTGTCAAGGAGTAGTTTTTTTTGTCTCACTACGCTTCAGGTCAAGAGCTACCAGAACAGCCATGAACCCCCACACACCGGCAGACGCTTTATCCGTATCCAGAAAATCATTCATGACCCCGTGAAGAAAATAAGTTACCAGTCCGAGTAGCAAGACCAACGACAGCATCTTCATTTCCGGGATTGTTTCATTTTTATAAACTCTCATTGCGGTAATAAAAGAGACCACCACAATGGCAAGCATAGCCAAACCGCCCGGTAGTCCCATTTCACTGAGCGGTCCCAGGTATTCTGAATGAGCATTGCCGGCATCTCCGTAGTTGGTGCTGATGATTGTCTTTTGTGATTCTTTCTGAAAAGGAGCATATTGAAACATGTAGGTACCCGGTCCCCATCCGAAAAGCGGTTTTTTTACCCACATGCGCAATGCACAGCTCCACCGGTTCAAGCGTTCCAGGTTGGAAGCATCCGTTGAAATATTTGAAATCGACTGAACGTGTTCCGCTAAATTATTTGATGAATCCTGGTTATTCTTTTCCATCTTCATCAATATGTTTTTCCCTGCCATCATTAAAGCGATCACCAGAATACCCAATCCCAGAAAGATTATCCGTGCCCGTATTCTAAGAATCACAGTAACAAACACCAGAATAGCCACAACCAGGCTGATCCATGCAGCACGCGAATAAGAAAACAGCAACCCGGCCAGTAAAATGACCAGCACCACGAAAGATCCGATTTTACCCCATAAA
>JAGHDB010000257.1 GCA_021160155.1 Bacteroidales bacterium
CTCACACTCACACTCACACTCACACTCACACTCACACTCACACTCACACTCACACTCACACTCACACCCACACCCACACCCACACCCTCTTGGCGATCCCGGCAGGATTCGAACCTGCGACCCGCAGCTTAGAAGGCTGCTGCTCTATCCAGCTGAGCTACGGGACCGATTTGGAAATGCAAATTTAATGTTTATCCGCTTTAATTAAAAGCTTTTTAGAAAGGTGCGCATGGTACCAAATCCCCGGCGGATCATTTCACCCCATTTACGGTTTCCCGCAAGGTAGTCAATGTTACCTCTTAACGTCCAGAAGAGTACCATCGGATGATAGAAGATAGGTTCAAAGAAAGCAGTAAGCACGAGGTATAGAACATCCCGTCGACGTTCATACTTATGGTACGTTAACTCTTCAAACAGGATAGACCAGATTGACAGGCTTACAGCAAAAGAATAGATTAATCCGAACATAGTAAAGAAGAAGTGCCAGTTAGGATTACCGAACAGGATGACGCCTGCGAAATATAACAACCCGGCAAATTCAATCAGGTAGATCAGCCACTCCATAAAGAACCAATATGGATATCCCAGCATTCCAAAAGATTTATACTTGGGATTAAAAAATATTTTTCGGTGAATATTCAATGTATCGATCATTCCGCGTGTCCACCGATTTCTCTGACGACCAAGAATTTTCGGTGTGTCCGGAACTTCTGTCCAGCATAAAGGATCAGGCACATAAGCCACCCTGTACGGTCGGTTTCTTTCAGCCATATATCTGCGCATCCTGACTACGATCTCCATATCCTCTCCCACCGTTTTGGATAGGTATCCTCCACAAGCAATTACAATCTCCTTATCAAACAGTCCGAGGGCACCTGAGATCAGGAGCAGACCATCCAGCTGAGCCCATGCCATCCGCCCCATAAGAAAAGAACGGGTATATTCAAGTACCTGAATCCGGGGTAAAAACCTTCGGGGTACGATAATTTGGGAGACCTGCCCTGCTTCAACCACACAATCATTAACCACCCTGATCACTCCGCCCGTGGCAATAACCTGCTTTTTGGTTTCTTCAAGATACGGCTTAACCATTTTCAGTAGTGCATCAGATTCAATAATGGAATCCACATCAATAGCCACAAATAATTTTCCCCTGGAAACATTGATCCCGGCATTAAGCGAATCAGCTTTACCTCCATTGTTTTTATCAATAACCAACAATTTGGAAAAAGAGTTGTTCCTGGATTTATAAATCCCGCGAACATCCTGGGTAGGTATTTTATACTCAAAGAAGAAATCCACCAATTCAAGATCATAAACCTTGATCAGTTTATCCAAGGTATCATCTTTACTCCCATCGTTTATAACAACCACCTCAAAATCACTATAATACAATGAGAGTAACGCTCTGACGTTTTCAATAATTGATTTCCCTTCATTATAGGCAGGAGCCAGAATTGAAATTGAAGGGACAAAGGGACTGGCGAGAATAGCCGAATAATCCACAAAACTATTTTTATGGATATACTGTCGAAGGTAAAATGCAGAAAAGATCGCCAATGTTACATAGGAGATTACCACGGCGATGGTAATTCCGAATATCAGATATTCAAAGGCCAGTTGAAGTGCAGCAAACAGACCCATTATCGTCTATGTATTTTACTGTCGAGAATATGGCGTGCTACGGCTTGCAGGTCTTCATCCGAGCGTTTCAGTATGGTTTCGATACCCCGAACTCCGAAAGATTCGATCCTGGCAAGTGCATCAGCAGCTTCAATTCTAAGTTTATTGGACGGTTCAAGCACACTCCTTAAAAATTCGATATTCGATTCATCCGGAATTTTAGACATCGATTGCAAAATCAGCACCTTATTTTTCTCACTCTCATGAACGTAGCGTTCTCTAAAGATCGGGAGTGCAGCATCATTTCTCAGTTCACCCAAAGTAATAATGGCCTCTTCCCGTATTTCATCATTTGCATGGGTCAACAGAGGGAGCAACCGTTCATAAGCCTGACTCTGTTTGAAAGCACGAATCATACGAATGCAAAAAATCAAAACGGTAATATTACCGGTATTGAACCATCGTGTAAAATCGGGTACCGGGATCTGGTAACGTTGAATCATTTCATACACATGCAGCTGTTCCCATGAAGTAAAAGGCTTCTCAAGTTTATCAAGAAAAGAAAAAGGATCTTCATAATTCAACCGTACCATAGCCAACTGTGCCTCCATACGGAGTACGTCATTGGATGAATTCAGACAACGTTCAATCTCTTCGTTAACTGTTTTAATATTCATCTGGGCCAGCTCTCTGAATCCTTTGGCTTTCACGTGCCACTGAGGACTTTTTGTTTTTTTGACGGATTCATTATCCAGGCCCAGTTCCATATAAAGTTCTCTCAACCGATTAGAGATCTCTCCTGACAGGTTTGCATACAACTGCATGATCTCGTCAATCAGGATCTGCTTTTTCTGAGAGCTGTCTGCTTGTTGCAAATTGGCCGGTTTGCCGGCTTTTTCATCAAAAAGATATTCAGTGACCGAATCCTGATACTCCTGTCGCAATACCTGATCATGTCTTTCTCTTCGTTGTCGCCTGGTTCGAAGAATCAAAGTGATAATCAGAACCACAATCATGATCAGGATGATCACCAGAATGATATAAGTAATAGTGGGTATCCGGCTGAATAACGGTCTGGATTTTTGTGTTTTCAGTCTTGAATCAATCTCTTTGATCTGTTCTTTCGGATAATTTTTCTCGGGGCTTAAAACCAATGCTTCGCGATATAGTTTACGTGCCACCAGCAACTGATCCAAATTAAATAAGGAATCGGCATCATGTATTTTTAATGAGTAAAGTTCCTGAATACCTGTTTTACTTAAAGGATATGCTCTTTGTTCCTGTCTGGCAACTCCTGTTGTATCAGAAGGTTTCTGTTGCGTTTGTAAAGTTTTTGTTGCAATTTCTCCGGTCGCTTTCTCTGGTTGTGTAGCCACAGCAACCTCACGGGTTTCAGTAATATAGGTTACAAAACCCTTAACGACTAACTGACTCAGTTTTGAAGCTGCTTCATCACTACTGTTAAATCGCCCGAAATAATATTTATACCAACCATCTCTGGTAAAATATTTTACCTGATTCGCCACTCCGACTTTCCGGCGAATATTATCAGGTTGGATAAAGACTTTTGAAGCTGCAATCTGAATAACATAAATTGTATCGGTTACCTTTTGGGTCTTGATCGTTTGTTGAGATACAGCCTGCTGTTCAGCATTGACCTCTGTTGTTTGTGCAGTGACAGGTTTTGCTTTAACCTGGGATTGCGGAATGCGAACCACATAAGCTCCGCTTACGGGAACATTCGGCAAATCGGCAGCAGCCTCTTCAAAAGTAGCATATTCTCCCACACAATATTTATAACGTCCATTTATGTAATGTATGCTAAGAGGTATTTGCAGATCCAGTTCTTTTTGAATATCTGCAGCAGGATATTCACTGAGAAAAGAAGCCACCTGAATTTTATACACACTTTGCGCCTGAAAGCCTGTACTTAATGATTTCAATGCATGATTGGACCAAAGCAGGAGAAATATGACCCATAAGAAACGTACGTAATACTTCATGTAAGTCTGTTTAAGGTCCAGTTGTGCAGCTTATTAAGCAAAGATAAAGAAAATTTATCAAAATCTGCCTCTATTTAAAATATTCAATTTGAAAAATAAACATAGTTTTAACTTTTCGTATCGATTAACCTGATGATTAATTAACAATATGTGAATTTTATTAACTCCTGTTATCCATAATCAGGAATAACTAATTGATTTTGTAATATTTAACTGGTTTTATATCAAGATTTAATTTTTTAATATTAAGTTTATTACCGTATTTTTATTAATAAATTTTCAAGGCATCATGATCAGAAAAAGCTTACTAATCTGGATAGCCTTCATTTTTTCCACTTCATTTTTGACCGGTCAGACCAGGACAAGGCAGAATTCAACTGATACGGTGTACCGGATAGGCAACATTGACGACTATGTTCGATTAAACGGTTACA
>JAGHDB010000085.1 GCA_021160155.1 Bacteroidales bacterium
GTTTTGATACGACCCAATACCGTTTCTGAAGAAGCCTCTATAAAAACCGGGATTTCTTTCCACAAAGCCGGTCGTTCTTTCGAGAAAGTTTGAAGCGGATAAAAGACCCCGTATTCAAAAGATTGTCCGGCAAGACCTGAAAGAGGAAAAGATCCGCTGATATGCAGGACCACGCCCTTGAAATCTTTCAATTGATTTACCACATCAATTATCGCATCATCCGGAATAGCCAAAAAGAGAAAACCAAGTTCCGGATCAAGAGCAACAGGGGTATCCAGGTATCTTGCCCCCACTCTATCGGCTAATTGGCGGGCATGCTGCGTAGTTTTACTGACAATCTGGCGAATCTCAAAGCCTGCCTGATACAAGCCTGTGGCCAAATGCCAGCCTGCATTACCTGCTCCCACGATACCAATTTGGTCAGAATGCATATCGTTTATCTTCGATCAACTGATCGGCAATTCTTCGTCTGGCTTCTTTGCAATTAACCGCATCTGTTTGAGTCCACTGGTTAATTCCATTCATCAGTAAGCGGTACTCATCCCCTTCAGCAAAAGAGTTAACTGCGTTTCTGGCAGCAATCTGGATCAGGCTTGTTGAATCGAACAAAAGGGTATTTAAAATATCCTTTCTGATCCCGAGAGCTTCCTGATTCATGGTTTTTTCTAATTTCCACACACGCAGCAGTACCGACTCGGTCACATAGATTTGCATGATGATATCCGAAATGTTATTCAGTATCTCTTGTTCGTATACCCATTTCCGTTCGAATTTTTTGACCAATGCCCAGAGAATAGTCAAACCAACTTTTTTAAGATCTTCAATTTGAGCCTGTTTCCGTTCAAAATAACTTTCAGGAAGCTGTGTAGCCGTTAAATTGGATAAAGATTGATAAACATCTTCAGCTTTCACGTATAGAGGGATCTCTTTTCTTTGAGCTCTTTTCAGGATCGTATCAACGATCAGGATACGATTGATCTCATTGGTTCCTTCAAAGATACGGTTGATCCTGGAATCACGATACGCCCGTTCGGCAGGCATTTCAGCTGAATATCCCATTCCGCCATATATCTGAAGCGTTTCATCCACAACATAATCAAGTGACTCTGAACCAAATACCTTCATAGCCGCCGCTTCAATAGCCAGTTGGGCAAAGGCAGTCACCGTAGCCTGTCCTTTCTCACGATCAGCCATATATATCTCCGTTAACTCATCCACATTCCCCGAAGCCCGGTAAACAGTGGATTCGGTAGCATAAGTCAAAATAACCTGTTGAGCCAGCTTATGTTTTATGGAGCCGAAATTTGAAATCAGCATACCGAATTGTTTCCTTTCAGTAGCATAATTGACAGCATGCATGATTGATCTCTTGGCCGCACCAATCACACTACCTCCAAGTTTCAACCGGCCCATATGCAGGATATTCAAAGCGATCCGGTAACCCTGGCCCCGTTTGGCCAGCAGGTTTTCAACCGGGACTTTTACATCATTAAAAAATATTTGACGGGTTGACGATCCTTTAATGCCCATCTTTTTCTCTTCGGGATTAAACACAATTCCGGGAAAAGAACGTTCTACGATAAAGGCGCTTAATACCCGGTCATTGTCAATTTTTGCAAATACAGTAAATACATCTGCAAAACCTGAATTTGTAATCCACATCTTCTGACCATTCAGGATATAATATTTACCGTCTTCGGATAAAACTGCCTGGGTTTTCCCCGCATTGGCATCCGAACCGGCACCCGGTTCGGTCAGGCAGTAAGCTCCTTTCCACTCACCGGTAGCCAATTTCGGAAGATATTTTTCTTTTTGCTTTTCGTTGCCGTAATAGGCAATTGGTAAAGAACCTATTCCCGTGTGGCACGAATAAGCTACTGCATAAGAGTAGGCTGATCCCATCACTTCGCTGGATAGCATTGCAGTCACAAATGATTGATCAAAACCTTCATACTCCTCAGGGAGAGAGATTCCAAGCAAACCCATCTCGCCGGCCTTTGTTAACAGACTGTCAATCAAACCTTCTTCCTGGTTGTCAATCCGGTCAAGTACCGGAAACACCTCGGTATCCAGAAAATCCTGGCAGGTTTGTGCTATCATTTTTTGTTCTTCATCAAACTCATCAGGAATAAAAATATCCTGTGGATCAGCAGGTTGAACCATAAAGGCTCCGCCTTTTATCTCTTTTTTATTTTCCATAAGTTATTGTGCTAAAAAAAATATTAAATATTTTCATTCGGTAAAGATTCAGCAACCAGTTCAGCAAGATCTTTCACCTTGATATCTGCTTCACGATTGTTATATTTCATCCCGTCAGTCAGCATAACCAGGCAATAAGGACAAGCAGTAACAACGACTTCCGCACCGGTTTCCAAAGCATCATCGGTCCGCTCCATAAAGATCTCCTTCTCTCCGGATTCGGCTTCTTTAAACATCTGGCCACCTCCGGCCCCACAACAAAGTGCAAAGCTCCGGTTTCTTTTCATCTCTACAAAAGAGCCGGAGAGTGAGCGGATTACCGTTCTGGCCGGTTCATATACCTGATTGGCCCGTCCCAAATAACAGGGATCATGATAGGTCAATACCTGTTTGTTATACACCTGATTATCAATGGTTAAAGACCCTTCCTGAAGCATCTGCTCCAGAAACTGGGTATGATGTATCACGGTATAATGACCGCCCAATTCGGGATACTCATTTTTGAATGTATTAAAAACATGAGGATCACAGGTAAGAATTTTTTGCACACCGTACCCGTTCATTATTTCAATATTGCTCAGGGCCTGCATCTGGAAAAGCATCTCATTACCTGTTCTCCGGGCAACATCTCCACTGGATGATTCTTCTGTTCCCAAAACAGCATAATCGATCTTCAGAAAATTTAAAATCTTCACAAAAGCACGGGCCACCTGTTTGTAGCGATCATCAAATGCACCTGCACTTCCTACCCAGAAAAGATATTCAGGAGTTTTCCCCTGGGCAGCCAGATCAGCCATTACCGGCACCGGTTCGGTAGTCCAGTTCATCCGGTCATCCTGGGCAAATTGCCAGGGAGCACCGTTATTTTCAATATTTGAGAATATAGCATTAATCTCACCCGGGGCAGCTGACTCTTCCATCACCAGATACCGACGCATATCAATAATTAATGAAGGATGGTTGATATTCAACGGACACTCCCTTGCACAAGCATTACAGGTAGTACATGCCCAGATCTCTTCCGGTGAAATATAATCGCGGATAAGTGATTTATGGTCATCGAATGCAGCGCCCTCCCTAAGCAGGCCGGGTGCTTTCTCTTTCATTCTCGCACGCAGGTCCATCATGATTTTTCGCGGCGATAATTTTTTACCGGTTATATTAGCCGGACAAACTTCGGTGCATCTTCCGCATTGGGTACAGGTCAGAGAATCGAGATAGTTTTTCCATGTTACATCTTGGGCATCCAGCACACCGAACCGCGCCACGTCTTCTCCGGTATCCACTACTTCAGCGGACGGTTCAAGCATTAGTTTTACTTCACGGGTAACCGACTCCATATTGGATAATTTTCCGAGCGGTTCAAGCCGGCTCAGGAAAACATTGGGTATCGAGAGATATACATGAAAATGTTTTGAATAAGGAAGATAATTAGCAAAAAAGAAAATTAAGAGAATGTGAGACCACCAGAACAATTCATGCCATGAATGTAACTGACTAATCGTTAGGTTACTAAACAATCCGGCTAATAACCTTCCAACCGGGAAGTATCCGGCTGTTTCAACATATTGTTGTATGACTCCTGCATAATAGGAAGCATTCATCCCCAAAAGAGAAACCATTAGCAACAGAATCAGGGTGAGGGCAAAAAGCGCATCACGGTGTGAGCGGTGGCTCATTTCAATTCCGTTGAATCTTTTGATCCGCATAAATAATCTCCTAATGAGAAAAAAGATGATCAGTACCAGAATAACCAGTGCAAAAACATCTGCGGATGCCGTGATCACATCATAGACCACACCCAGAAAACGAAAGATACGATCTGTGCCGGCAAGTCCGTCGATCACCATCTCAATACTGCCGATCAGAATCACACAAAAACCCCAAAAGACCAGTGCGTGCATAGATCCCACGACCGGTTTACGGATAATTTTATTTTGCCCGAATGCTACACGGAGTGTCATCATCAGGCGTTTACCAAACTGGCGAACCGGTTCGGTTTTATGAGTCAATTTGAAAATGCGAGCCAGACGGCGTAGTGTGTAGAAAAACACGCCGAATGTGACCAACAGTGCAGCGGCAAAGAGTAATTGTTTAGTCATGTAAGAAGTGGATATTAGTCCTTCAACTCCCGAAATGCCCGTATCAATTGAGGCAAAACTTTCATGGCATCTCCCACGATGCCATAATCAGCCGCTTCAAAAATAGGTGCATCGGGATCGGTATTAACAGCCACGATATACTTGGATGAACTAACTCCGGCCAAATGTTGAATGGCGCCTGAAATACCGAAGGCAATATATAAATTAGGAGCGATGATCTTTCCGGTTTGACCTGTATGTTCCTCATGGGGTCTCCATCCCTCATCTGAGACCGGACGTGCGCATGCAGTTGCGGCGCCAAGAATTTCGGCAAGTTCTTCGATCATTCCCCAATTATCCGGTGACCTCATCCCTCTCCCTCCTGATACCACCACTTCGGCATCCGTCAAAATGACCTTGCCGGTTTGCCTGTTGACCGATTTCACCTTTGTGGCAGGTTCACCGGCAACTTCAGGCTGGTATGACTCAATAGTAACATCTACCCGGTTCTCAATAATTTGAAAAGAATTCTGTGCCAGTGTCAGAACCTGACGGGGTGATTTGATTTCAATATTTGCAAAAGCTTTTCCGGAGAATACTTTTTTATATACGGTAAACGGATCCAATGAAACCGGAAGCCGGGTTACTGCAGTAACCAATCCGGCCTTTAACCTGACCGCCAAACGCGGAGCCAGTCCTTTTCCGGTATTATTGTGCCCGAACAGAACGATGCGGGCATCTTCTTTATCAGCCACTTCAGCAATAAGCTGCGCATACAACCTGTTATCGAGAGTCGTGAATGCCGGGCCTTCCACTTTAATGACACGCTGTATACCATAATTTCCAAGCTGTTGAAGCACCTCGTCTTTA
>JAGHDB010000131.1 GCA_021160155.1 Bacteroidales bacterium
AACCGCCGGATGAATGTTCGAAGCCGGATTCCTGTATATCGTCAGGCTGCCGATGAAATTCTCCTGACTAAATCTGAATATTTTAATCAAAACCCTGAAACCTCTTCATCAGCTTATCAAGATCTGGAACATGATTTCTTAACACGAATGGATTCAATCGGTAACGATCCTGAAGCCGGTCCTCTGATCATACCTCTCGCCCGAATACAAGCCTACTATCTAAACCATTTCGATCAGGCACTTACCACACTCGACCGGGGCCTGACTATTCGAGGATTACCCCCCTCTTTTCATGCTCAATTTCTGTTGGAAAAAGGAGATATCCTACTGGCCTTCGGTGATCCATGGGAAGCAACATTCCTGTTTGCCCGGGTTGTAAAAGAAAATCCGGATAATGATCTGGGTACAAAGGCAAAATTTAAAAAAGCCCGGCTTGCTTACCTGACCGGAGATTTCGAATGGGCACTTACACAATTAGATGTACTTAAGGCAAGCACCTCAAAACCAATCGCTAACGATGCGATGGAACTGGCTCTGTTCATCAGAGACAATCTTTCTGATGAAGATTCACTCAATCAGGTTCTGACCACTTTCACTCATATTGATTACCTTATTCTTCAACATCATGACGACCAGGCTTTACATAATTTAGACTCTCTGATTAAGGCATACCCCGAACATCCACTGGTTGACGATTGCCTGATGCGCCAGGCTAAAATCCTTATTGCAAGAAATCAAATTACAGAAGCCATGCAGCATTTGCAAAAAATTGCAGATGAACATGCCTATGACTACCTGGCTCCCAAAGCGTTATATATGATGGGCAACCTCTCTATTCAACACCCCGCACCTAACAGACAGGCTGTTAAATATTTTGAACAGATATTGAAATTTTACCCTGTGAGCCCCTACTTCATAGACGCACGAAACCAACTCCAGAAAATCCGGAAAGAGAAAGAGCAAACCTTTACAGGACAACCTGACGGGAAATGAAAACACGAAGCATATACTTCCTGGCACTTACTGCAATCCTCATGTGGTCAACTGCCGGTACTGCTTTTAAACTGGCACTTCGCGGGATAACATTTGTACAGCTTCTTTTTATAGCTTCCACAACTGCCTGGATAGCACTTGGGTTTGTAGTCATTATTCGCCACCAAACCCGTTTGCTGTGGAAGGACCTTCCGTCAAACCTTGCCCGGTCAGTTTTCGGCGGACTGATGAATCCTTTTCTTTACTATTTGGTTCTTCTCAAAGCATACAGTATTCTGCCCGCACAAATCGCTCAACCACTCAACTATACCTGGCCGGTCATTCTGGTGTTGTTGTCAGCCCTATTATTGAAACAACGTTTGCACCGTATTGACCTTCCCGCTATTCTGATCAGCTTTTTTGGAGTTATCATTATCAGCACACAAGGTCAAAATCCGCTGAATCATCCCATTAATGAGCCCATTGGTGTACTCTTAGCAGTAGGGTCATCCATCATCTGGGCCTATTTCTGGATCCATAATATCAGGGATCATCGCCCTGAAATAATCAAGCTGACACTGAATTTTTTCTTTGGCAGCCTGCTTACAGGACTCCTGCTACTGATTATTCCCGATTCACGTATCTCATGGTCATGGCATTTACTGCCGGCCATATATGTGGGTCTGACCGAAATGGCTATTGCTTTTGTCTGTTGGTTGACCGCCCTGCAACATTCAACCAGTCATGCCCGTATCAGTAATCTGGTTTTTATTTCACCATTCCTGGCCCTCTTTTTCATACATTTAATCCTTGGAGAATCTATTTACTGGACTACACCGGTTGGATTAATTTTTATTGTCGGAGGAATTCTAATGCAGCAACTGTTTCATTCAAAACAAACACTGAATGTCTAAATCACAAATCATTCTGGGAATTGACCCCGGAACCATTATTCTGGGTTACGGGCTTATTGCGGTGGATGAGACTAATCTCAGACTGATTCAGATGGGTATTTTAAAATTGCACAAATACCATGATCATTTTATCCGTTTAAGTAAAATCACTGAACGTATCACCGGATTGATAAATGAGTTCCATCCTGATGAGATAGCCATCGAAGCTCCTTTTTATGGTAAAAATGTACAATCCATGCTGAAACTGGGCCGGGCACAAGGTGCGGCACTTGCTCCTGCCCTGCAAATTGGAATACCGGTCTTTGAATACGCACCCAGAAAAATCAAACAAGCCATCACGGGACATGGAAATGCATCTAAAGAACAGGTTGCCACTTTGTTAAAACACATCCTTAAATTTGATGAAAACCCCGGGTATCTAGATGCAACAGATGGGGTGGCAGTTGCTTTATGCCATCATTACCAAAGCGGAATACATAAAAAAACATCCGGCCCTGCTTCATGGAAAGACTTTCTCAAGCAGAACCCTGATAGAATTCATTAAATCCCGGAGCGGATCCGTTCTGCCGTCTGATTAAATTCTTCATTGCTGAATTTAATCTTAGGCCTACTGAAATCAATATCATAAATTCCATCAATGGGTATCAGGTGTACATGTGCATGAGGCACCTCCAGTCCTACTACCGCCACTCCGATCCTTTCACAGGGAACCGCCCGCTCGATCGCTTTGGCCACTTTCTTTGCAAACAGCATTAATCCGGCCAGTTCTTCATCATTGAGATCAAACAGATAATCCTCTTCACGTTTAGGAATCACCAGCGTATGTCCTTCATGCAGGGGATTGATATCTAAAAAAGCCAGGTATTTATCATCCTCCGCTATTTTGTAACAGGGTATTTCTCCCGTTACAATCTTTGTAAAAATAGAAGCCATCCGTTCAAATTTAAAATGAATTGAAACAGATTATAATGAGTTCAGGTCCTGAGGTCTCATAGCTCCAAACCACTTCACTATTTTCTCTCCGATACCCGGAGCATTGACATGAATGATATAGACCCCGCCGGCAATCGGAATACCATACTGGTTCTTGATATCCCAATCCAACCAGGTCTGGTCACTGTCTTTCGTGATCCTGCGAATCAGATTACCATTCAATGAATAGATCGATATGGTACAGGTCTTCGGCAGATTGATCAGTTTCACATAATTGTCTAACTGGGTCAATTCATAAGCCGAATATCCGTAATACGGGTTCGGTACCACTCGGATCAGATCCAATGCAGCCTGAGCCGTCGGCAGATCACCCCGCCTGGTGGCAATCTCCGAGGTCGAAAACTCATACATCGGCTTGTTTTCGTTCAGCGCCAGTGAATCGGGCTTCGCATCAGCCCATACATTGCGTGAATACTGACCTACCGTACGCAAACGTACTTTCAGCTCATTCTTTACAAATC
>JAGHDB010000111.1 GCA_021160155.1 Bacteroidales bacterium
CGGTATATTTTATAAAAGAATTTACTTCTTTTTAAATATTCCTGATTATAGAAAAGAAAATCGAGCCAACCTGAACCAGCGAAATATGCAGAGCGCATTTTGATTGGGTTATCACTAAAATCAGCACCGAAATAGTAGTATGGTGAGGGACCGGTAGATTCCATAATAGCAGGAAATTCTTTCGGTATATGGTATCGCTGCATGATGGAATCTCCCTTTTCATTAGGTTCAATTCGGAAAGTACTGACTACAAGATTACTATCATTTAACGGAAGTGAAATATCGAACCAGAACGGATAGTGTACCTTAGCAGCCATCCGATACTTTTTCTGACCATATTCTGATGTATAAATAAAGGGGATTTTTACATTCAGGTGAGTTGTATCCTCCAGTATTTCAATCCAGTCATCATCTCTGGCAAATACGATACCCGCTTTACTAAACGGCCATTTGCCCCCATGTTCCCTCATATAGTTATTTACCACCCACATAGGAAGTTCTTCATTTACACCCGGGATAAGCGGATCAAAATATCTGCCGACCCAGCGGGTCCATTTGATATTGATCAGATCTCCGGCTTGTTTCCGTATGTATTCGGGTGTGGGATGATGGTAATAGTTAAATTCGGTTAAAAGCAGTTTATGTTGCTTTTTTAATTGTTTCAACAGGTACAGGTCGTTGTCGCTCATACCCCCGTATATCCACTGTGAACGCTCTTTCCATGTAATGGTATCGCGGTACCATTCATTCACGTAAATTCCATACATATCCGTCATATAGATCATATCCAGTGTATCTGCCAGTGAATCCAGCTGGTAGATATCAAAGGAGTCAATATCTCTTTTATACCACTCTTTACCCCGTTCAATCGGGAAAAAGCCATAGTAATCCTTTTTAATCCGGTAAAACCTCCGGTTAGGTTTGGCGTATTTATGATGATTTAAAACCCAATTAAAAGAGCGGTGTTCCGGACCGGAATTAAACAGAACGGTTTTATCCATAATCAGGATATTGATAGGTTTCACCGGCTTAATTAACCAAGCCAGAAAACTCCAAAGAGGAAAGAAAATAATAAGCAGGAGTAATACTTTAACCAATCGGGATGACATGACCTTTTAAATTAATAATGAGCATACTAACTTAAGATGCAAAATCCAGAATGCAAAGCAGAAAATCGGAAACTTATTATCCGATTCTTAACAAAACAACCTGCATCAACTGTTTTGCATCCAATTAACCAATCCTTTATAACTAAGTATTTCCAGGAGTTTCTCAGGCAGGGGTTCAAAGCTGAATGATTGGTCGCCCACACGGATAAGGCCCTGGTCAATTTTAACATCCACCTGTTTGCCAGGCTGATAAGCTTCGACAGCCTTTTTGTGAACGATCAACGGGAGACCCTGGTTGATAGCAGAACGGTAGAAGATACGGTTAACCGATTTGACGATTACCGCCCTGATTCCAAGATATGCCAGTCCGACCGAAGGATGTTCCCTGGAACTTCCGCATCCGAAATTTTCTCCGGCGATTATGATATCGCCTTCGGTCGCACGTGCCGAGAAAGAGGGATCAAATCCGGCAAAAAGATGAGGAATAATCTCTTTGCCATCCGAACTCATCACGGTATAGGTCAGGTTACCGGCAAACATCTGATCGGTATTCAAATGATCCTGATCGGCATAATTCCAAACTCCGTTTTCATAGCGATTGTCTTCTTTGGGAATTCCGGGTGTCGGTGCAGTGGTTCGTCCGGTTATGAAATGATCTGTGTGTCCCGGTCCTCTGGGATCGGTAATTTCACCAGTAAGGGCTGAATGAGCCACTGTCGCAGGTGAAGCAAGGAATATAGAAGCATTAGGATTACCCATCCGGCCTTTAAAATTCCGATTCGCGGTAGAGATTACCGTAAAACCGTCAGCCGGAATACCCTGACCGGTACCCAGACAGGGTCCGCAGGAGGCACTAAGTATCGTGGCTCCGGCTTCAACCAGTTTAGTGATCACCCCTTCATCCACGGCTCTTAAAAAGATCTCTTTGGAAGCAGGTACTACTACCAATTGAAAATCCTTCTTGATATGTTTACCCTCAAGAACGGCAGCCGCTTCACGTAAATCTTCCAGCCTTCCATTGGTACAAGTACCAATCACACCCTCATGTACCGGAGTACCCGCCACTTCTGTCACTGTTTTCACATGTTCAACCTGATGTGGTGCAGCCACAAGAGGAACCATCTCATCCAGGTTAATAGTCATTTCCCACAGATAGGAGGCATCCGGATCAGCCCATACTCCATCAAAAGATTCCTGAAAATAATCACTCAGTATCTCATCAGGTGGAAAAACGGCATTTTTTGCTCCCATTTCCGATGCCAGATTAGCCAGTGTCATACGGTCGGCGATTGAAAGTGTTTTAATACCCGGCCCGTGAAATTCGAGCGAGAGGTAATTTCCACCGGCCGCGCCAATTTTTCCAATGAGATACAAAGAGAGGTCTTTGGCAAAAACACCTGGATGCAGGGTCCCTTCAAGCACGATTTTTACTGATTCAGGGACTCTGAACCATGTTTCCCCCCTTTTCCAGATCCCGGCTGATTCGGTCCGGTCAATCCCCGCAGCAAAAGCATTAAAAGCACCTGCCGTGCAGGTATGAGAGTCACTGCCCACGATGATCATTCCGGGTTGTGCATACTGGGCCATAATTTGATGACAGATCCCGTCGCCGGCATCATGGAAGCGTTTTACTCCCTGATCTTTTGTAAATTGGCGAATGGCTTGATATTGTGTAGCCAGTTTGGCATTAGTGGGCGGTGCATTATGGTCCAATACAACTAATAACTGATCCGGGTCAAATACTTTTTGTCCACCCATCTTCCTGAAAGTATTCAGGATACTTATTGTATTGTCATGGGTCAGAACAATATCGGGAGATTTAAAAAGGATCGTTCCTGCAGGTGCTCCGAATACTTTTTCTACAAATGTTTGATTCATTGACTTTTAATTAAATATCCCTCCACGCAGATAAATACTCATCTGTATGTCAAAGAATGGATGAATACTGATTTTAGTTTGCCGCGTCAGATTGGTCACTTCTCCTTTCTCAAAATCAACTCTGAGCCGGTCACCATGCTGCAGAGCAAGTTTTTTTAAAGAATTGTAAGTTAAAATCGGGAAAGCCGCATTAATAGCGTTTCTCTCATAAATAGCTCCAAAGCTTTCTGCAATAATACAACTAATGCCCAATGACTTAAAGCAATCAACCGCTTGCTGTCGCGAAGACCCGCTACCAAAATTCTTATGTGTCACGATGATATCTCCCGGTTTGGCTTTTTTTGCAAAATCCTCAAATCCTTTCAGATTATCGAAAGCATACTGCCCCATCTCATTTTGATCGGTAACGGAAAGGTAACGATTATGATAGATCATATCCGTATCAATGTTATCCAATGGAATATACCAGGCATCTCCTTCAACCACTGTAGGTAACACAACCTGATGAGAATTCTTCTCAGCCTTCTCAACCTTCTCAACCTTCTCAACCTTCTCAACCTTCTCAGCCTTCTCAGCCCTCTCCATCTCCTCCAACCGTTCAGGGGTAGTAATCACTCCTGCGACAGCCGAAGCTGCCACTACGGCCGGTGAGGCCAGAAACACATCTCCCTTACCTTGTTTGCCCGGAAAGTTTCTATTACCGGTACTGACGGTTATTTCTCCAGGTCCGTTTTGGCCCACCTGACCGGCTGCGCATCCGGCACATCCGGCATTGGAAACCAGTGCGCCGGCATCTTTAAAGATCTGCATCTCTCCATTTTTCAAGCACTGCATCCAGACCTTATCCGTAGCAGGTACAATTTTTAAAACGACTCCGCTGGCTACCTTATGCCCTTTGAGGATTTCTGCAGCTGCAACCATATCGGCATATCGTCCATTGGTACAACTTCCGATAAAAGCCGAATCGATAGGTTTACCAAGAAAATCCTCAACCGAAACAGTATGATGCGGTGCTCCCGGGAGAGAGATTCTCGGGATAAATCCGGTCACATCCAGTTCAAATGTTTTCAGGTACCGGGCATCCGGATCTGCCACAACCGGAGTAATGGTTTTACCAGCTTTCTTACTGCAATAGTCAATAATCTCTTTGTTTGGCGTAAAAAATAAAATAACCGCTCCCATTTCCGTTCCCATAGATGCAATTGTAATCCTCTCATCCAACGTAAGTTGATCCACAACCGGGCCATAAAGTTCTACACTATAACCGAGCAGTGTATTGGCGCCAAAATGATCCAGCAGATTCAGCACAAGATCTTTGGCAGTCACAGAAGCAGGCCGGGTACCCCGGAGAATCAATTTAACCGACGGGGGTACTCTAAACCAAACCCGGCCGGTAGCCCATGATGCAGCAATATCCTGGTCACCCATCCCCTGTCCCAAAGCTCCCACGGCACCAAGAATATTGGCATGCGAGTCTGTTGTAACTGCTGTAGTACCCGGATAAACCAAACCTTCGTGAATGAGGATATGCGTACCCACTCCCTGGTTGATATCATATACTTTAATACCATACTGGTTCGCATATTGACGGCAGAGTTGCTGGTTTGTTGCATACTTCTGATCAGAACCTGTTGGATTACAATCAAAAGTGAAAAATGTGCGAGACGGATCATCCGGTTCCAGACCATGATCTTTAAGATTTTTAATCACATTGGCACCACCAAAATCCCTGGCTGCCCGTACATCCACATGCATATCCACAATATCCCCCGGCTGTACAGTGGATTGGGTGGTATGGCCGGCAATTATTTTTTCAATCAGTGTCATTCCCATAATTTCAAGATTTTAAGTGGGTAAATTTATTAAATTACCGGCTCAATGAATAATCTGATTATTTATGGTGCGGGATAAAAAGGTAGTTGTGGTATTACCTGCTTTCAATGCGGCAAAAACTCTGGAACAAACTTATCGTGAAATACCGGATGATATTGTGGATGAAGTAATCCTGGTGGATGACCGGTCTGAAGATACTACTCTGGAGATTGCACGGAAACTGGGTATTACTCAAGTCATCAGTCATTCTGAGAACAAAGGATACGGAGGAAATCAAAAGAGTTGTTATGACGCGGCGCTCAGCCGCAAAGCCGATATCATCATTATGGTACATCCAGATTATCAATACACTCCAAAATTAATTCATTCGATGGTTTATCTGATTGCCAATGGGGTGTATCCGGTAGTTTTAGGATCCAGGATATTAGGACGGGGAGCATTAAGAGGGGGCATGCCCTTATGGCGTTATTATGCCAATCGGGCACTCACATTGGCACAGAACCTGATCATGAAAGAAAAACTATCTGAATATCATACAGGTTACCGGGCATATTCTGCAGAAGTACTTCAACAAATCAATTATCATCATAATTCGAACGATTTTGTATTTGATAACCAGATAATTGCCCAGATTTTTTACCACGGATTCCGCATTGCAGAAATTACCTGTCCGACTACTTATCATGAAGAAGCCAGTTCCATTACTTTACCCAGGAGCATCCGTTATGGTTTTGGCGTCTTAGCCACTGCATTTGCCTATCGGTTGCAGCGATGCAGGATTGCCCGGTTCAGAATATTTAATCATGAGTAAAGGCACACTTTTTTTAATCCCGAATGTCCTGGATAAAGGTCAGCCTTCCAGGGTTATTACTCCATCCGTAATTGAGGTGGTCAATCAACTTAAATATTTTATCGTAGAGGAGGAGCGCGCAGCCCGGGCTTTTCTTGCCCGGGCCGGGATGAGAGATCATCTCGATAGTCTGGATTGGGCGATACTCAACGAGCATACCGAAGCTACGGAAATTCCCCAAATTATTAATCCGCTTCTGCATGGAGTAGATGCCGGCATGTTATCTGAGGCCGGTTGTCCGGCAATTGCAGATCCCGGGAGTAACCTTGTACTAACAGCTCACGCAATGGGAATCCGGGTAGTACCCTTTACCGGTCCCTCTTCCATCATACTGGCATTAATGGCTTCAGGATTAAACGGTCAGCAATTTACATTTAACGGATATCTGCCGGTTAAAACAAAAGAGAGAATACAACGAATCAGGGAATTTGAACAGCGTCTTAAGCGATCAGGTGAAACTCAACTCTTCATTGAAACACCTTATCGTAATCGTCAGCTATTCAAGGATCTGATTGATCATCTTAGTCCGCAAACCCGCCTTTGCCTGGCAGTAGACCTGACCACTCCGCAGGAGTACATTCAAACCCGCACCATTACAGAATGGAAAAAGGGTATGCCGGATTTGCATAAACGGCCGGCGGCTTTTCTGATTGGCAGGTAATCAAACAGCAATTATTATTCAACTTTCAGTATCTCAATATCAAAAACCAGTGTGGAATAGGGAAGAATGATTGATTTAAATCCTTTTTCACCATAAGCCATTTTTGAAGGTATAATCAAGCGGACTTTCGCACCGGGTTTAAGTCCGGCCAACCCCACTTCCCAACCCGGGATCACCTGATTACGGCCCAATGTAAAGGTTAACGGCATATTCCGTTGTAAAGACGAATCAAAAATATGTCCGTCGATTGTAGTCCCGGTATAATGTACGGTTAACCGGCGTCCTTTTCTTGCCGGAAGTCCTTTCCCCATTTTCTGAATAATACGATACACTCCACTTGACAGAGGAGCTTCCTGTACATTGGCACGTTCGAGGTAATCCTTCAGCAGAATTTCTTCCTGAGCTTCACCGGTATGGTAAATTTGCATTCTTTCTTTTTCAAGCTCCCCCACCGAAAGCAAACTTTTCAGACGGATGTTGATATAAACCGGATCTCCTCTTTCGAAAGAGGGAGGAAGCTCTCCTTTTCTGGATTTTTCATAATAATCAGCAGCATCCAATAAGAAACTGATACTGTCACCCACCTGGATCATAGAGAGCCCTGTATTGAAATCTCCTTTATAAATAGGCCTGGCCAGTTGAATCCGGTAAAAATCATTGGCATCGATCACTTTCCCCTCTTTATTTCGAATAGCCAGTGACAAAACCAGGATATCTCCCACCTGCGGGGTTTCCCCTTCAGGATTCATTTCAAGGAAATGATATTTTAATCCCGAAGGGTGTTTTTTATATTCACTCTTCTTAGTTCCGCATGAACTTAGCAAAACAAACAATGCACTGACAATCAATGTTATTCTCATGTTTAATTATGTTTCTGATTTATGATCTGTACTTTTATTTCATACCATAATGTGGTTTGCCGGGGGATTCTGATCCCGTCACCCGTAAAACCGAATGCAAGATGGGGTAACAAAAGCAACCTGGCGCTATCACCGTCATGCATTTTTAACAGAGCTTCATATAGTCCGGCTTCCATCTCTTCATGACCGACGACCACTTGTCTTGAGCCTTGTTGTGAAGAGGACTCAAGCACCTCTCCTTTCAGGGAACGAATGGTATAACAGATTGTTACCCGGTCACCGTCGACAATAATTTTGCCCTGTGCAACATTTTTCTGTTGAGGATAGATATAATAATACAATCCGCTCCCGGTAGTTTGTAAATTCCAGTTGTGTTGGCCGATAAATTCCTTCAGATTTTTCATCTCTTTTTGCAACAGTCTGCGATTCGTTTCAATCAGTTGATCCGTAGTCGGAGTATTATTTTGTTTCTGCGGCTGGGTGATACGCCGGGGACCACATCCTGAAGCTATCATCCAGGTAAGCAGACATAAACCCGTAACACGTACAAACAGATTATTTCTCATTATCCGGGGGAAGCTTTGGCTGGTTAAGGAACTCTTTCAGAATTTTTTCAAAATACGCCAATGTCTCTTTCATGCTCCGGTATGATTTTCCGCCAGCAGCATTCAGATGCCCTCCGCCCTTGAAATATTTTGAAGCCAATTCATTAACCGGTAAATCACCTTTTGACCTCAGTGATAATTTTATATGGTCATCCTGTTCGGTAAATAAAACGGCAATAGAGATACCGGCAATAGAAAGGGGATAATTAACCAGTCCCTCAGTATCACCTTTTTGATGACTAAACCGGTTCATCTCCTCTTTTGTCAACCAGATATAAGCGGTTTGAAGGTCAGGCAGAATCACCATCTTTTCAGAGAGACAATATCCGGTAAAACGTAATCGTTCAGCTGAAAACTGATTATAAACCCGGTTAAATATCTCATCAATTTTTACGCCGTATTCCAACAAGTCGGCTACTGTTCTAAAGAGAGCCGGGGATGAACTGCTTACTTTAAAACCGAGGGTATCCGTTATGATACCTGTAAGCAGACAGGTAGCACTGTCTGTATCCAACAAATCAATCAGTCTTAACCGTTTGAGTATCTCATATATCAATTCTGCAGTAGAGCCAAATTGCGGAAAAGAAAAATTATAACGGGCAAATCCGGTTCCGCCGGGATGGTGATCAATCAATACCGAAGGTTTCGCGATCTTTTCAAGAAGCGTCTGTATTTCAGTCCCTAAACGTTCAGGATCATTAAAATCCACCATAATGACCAGTTCTGCAGAAGTCAATTCTTTTTCAGCAGACTCTGGATTCCGTTCGTAAACCAGGATTGAGGAATAGCCGGGCAGCCAACGGAGGAAGGCGGGAGAAGAATCCGGAATAATCACGCTGACCCTGTGGTGGCCTGCTTTATTTAAAATCCGCATCATTCCTAAAGCCGAGCCCACGGCATCACCATCCGGATTTTTATGAGTCAGAATAACCACCCGGGAGAGTTGCCGCAAAAGATGCTCTAATTCTGACCATCTGCGGTCAGTTGACTGTTCGAAACGATCAGATAATTGGGTTGATAACATTTTATATTTTCTAAGTATATCGAAAGCACGAATTTTCTAATTTTATCGGACAAAGCCAAAATTACATGACAAACAACTTCACCTTTACGATCATCAAACCCGGAGCCGTTGCACATGAGCACATTGGAGAGATTTTAACTATGATCACCAGAGCCGGATTCTGGATATCAGCCATGAAATATTTAAAATTAAACGAAGAACAAGCCCGTTACTTTTACTCTATTCACCAGGGAAAACCCTTTTTTGAAGATTTGATCCGGTTTATGACCTCCGGGCCCATTGTAGTGGCCATTCTTGAAAAAGAGGATGCAGTGGAAGAATACCGTAAATTGATCGGTAATACTGATCCGGCAAAAGCCGAACCCGGAACGATTCGTAAACTTTTTGCTGAATCCATTCAACGCAATGCGGTTCACGGTTCTGACAGCAATGAAAATGCAGTAAAAGAAGCCAATTTCTTTTTCTCACTTAGTGAACGTTTCACCAAAGCAGGTAAATTTCCTATCTAAGGACAATCTCATGTATTAATTCTTTCCCTGCTCTGCGATTGAGCTCTTCTTTCAGTTCATTTCTCAGGTATATCAATTCGTTTCGAATCACTGAAGAACGCAAGGCAACATAGAGTTTACCATCCCTGATATATATTGACCGGGTAGCCCGGGCTACTTGTTTGCCTACCAGATCTTCCCATGACCTGACCACTTCCCGTTCTGCCAGTTTCTGTTCCAGATCCATTTCTTCAAGTGCTTCCCGGATCAGTTCCTTGATCGTTTTGGTTTCAATTCTTCGCATTCTGTGCTGTTAAACATTACCGGTCAAGGTTATCACAGCCTCACCTCCCGAAATTACAAAAACACGTGCTGATACCGGTATTCCAGTCAATATTTTTTTCAGGTGGTCCAGGTTTTTATCAGTAATAAAAATCTGTCCGAAGTGATCATCAGCAACCAGTTGCACAAGCTTCGTAACTCTTTTCTCATCCAGTTTATCGAACAGATCGTCGAATAGGATCAATGGATGAACAGATCCTATTTCTTTTAAAAAATCATATTGTGCCAATTTAAGAGCTACCAGGAAGCTTTTTTGCTGACCCTGAGATCCCTGATATTTAATCGGATGGCCGGCCAGCAGAAGTTTCAGATCATCACGGTGCACTCCCGTGGTAGAATATTGTACTGCACGGTCTTTTTCACGTGCATCTCTCAGAAGATCTGTAAAGTCACCGGATGCAAGATGAGACTGGTACTCCAGATGAACCTGCTCCTCTCCGCCTGAAATAATTTGGTAATAGTGTTGAAAAACAGGTACCAGATCCTGAATAAAACGCTTCCTGGCTGAAAAAATCCGGTTTCCCAGATCCACCATTTTGTGATCCCAGACGGCAAGCATTTCTTCGTCAAAAGAGTGATTTTTGGCAAAATCTTTCAGCAACCGGTTACGTTGTTGCACAGCTTTCCCATAATGTATGATATCATCCAGATATTGCCTGTCGTATTGTGCGATTACACCATTCATATATTTCCGTCGTTCTTCGCTTCCATCCAAAATCAACGTGCTATCAGACGGAGAAACCATCACTAAAGGAATCAGTCCAATATGATCAGCCAGTCGCTGATAGGTTTTGTCATTTCTCACGAACCGTTTTTTCTGGTCTTTTTTCACACTGCAGAGGATCTGGTCTTCACGATCTGCAATTTGAAATTTTCCACGTATAGAAAAGAACAACTTTCCATGGTGGATATGGGCGACATCCTGATTGTGAAAGAATGATTTACAAAATGACAGGTAATAGATCGAGTCAAACAGGTTGGTCTTGCCCACACCGTTGTCTCCCACAAAACAGTTCAACTTTGGTGAGAGTTCAATATTGAGGTTGGTATAACTTTTAAAATTAACCAGGTTTAGCTCTTTCAGATATAAATTATCCATTTCGGGATAAAAATAGTTGAAAAAGTTCTACATTTGCGTGATTTTGTGAAAAGAAGAGATGATCTATGTCGAAAACTAAGAAAGACAAAAAAGACGATAACCTCGAAGTAGTTGAACAAGCGTTGACACGCTCCGAGAGGTTTATAGAAGAAAATCAAAAGATGATTACCATAGTAGTGATCGTCATTTTGGTTATTGTAGGCAGCTGGTTGGGATTCAAAAGGTTTATTATTTCACCACGTGAAAAAGAAGCTCAATCCCAAATGTTTGCTGCAGAACAATATTTTGAAAAGGACTCATTCAACCTGGCGTTGAATGGAGACGGTAACTATCTCGGTTTCCTGGATATCATGCAGGAATATAAGACAACCAAATCGGCCAATCTGGCACAGTATTATTCCGGGATAAGCTATCTTCGTTTGGGGCAGTTTAAAGAGGCGCTTACTTATCTCAGAAAATTCCGTGGCAAAGACGAATTGGTCGGATCTATTGCTCTGGGAGCCCAGGGGGATGCAAATCTTCAATTAGGCAACCGGGATGAAGCCATCAGTGCATACCTCAAAGCAGCCCGAAAAAGCGACAACTCGTTTACCACCCCGATTTACTTATTTAAAGCTGCCGGATTGATAGAAGATAGTGGAGACTTTACGAAAGCTATTGATCTGTATAAGGAGATCAAAGAGAAGTATCCCAATTCCAATGAAGGGCGGATGATGGATAAGTACATTGCCCGTGCTGAAAACAAACGAAAGAAGCAATAGTTTTTTTATCTCTTGTCTACTGCAACCCACAACCTGTCAGATTACACTCCGGGTGAAGTTCCTTCCGGATCAGGCAGAAGATTTGCTCTGGTAATATCTGAATGGAATAAGGAGATCACCGAAATCCTGGCTGAAGGAGCCTATGATACTTTGATCTCTTTTGGTGTTGATCCCGGCAACATCTTCACCCAGTGGGTCCCGGGCAGTTTTGAACTACCCTTGGGAGCCCAGTTTATTCTTGAACACGAACCGGTTGATGCGGTTATTCTTCTGGGATGTATCATACAGGGAGAAACCCGTCACTTTGATTTTATCTGTCAGGGAGTTACTCAGGGCACTATGGAAGTTGGACTGAAATTCAGCAAACCGGTAGTATTTGGAATTCTTACTACACTCACTATGAAACAGGCAAAAGACCGTGCCGGAGGGAAACATGGAAACAAAGGGGTTGAAGCAGCTGTTACGGCTCTTAAAATGGTTTCTTTAAAAGAAAAATCCCAAAAGCATAAAAAATAATCCTGGTTTTTATCTCTTCTTCCTGACCGGATAGTTTCCTCCCCGTTGTTTCGACATCTCTTCGAGTCTTGCCTGGAACTTGGATTTCTTTTTAGGTTTTTTCTGATTCTGATTCAGCTGTTCCAGTATTTTATCCTCGTTGATACTTCTTTTAATAATCAACTGCTGAAGATAGGAGATCAGGTTTGAAACAAAATAGTAGAAACTGAGCCCGGCAGCATAAGAGTTAAACCAGACGAGCATCATCACCGGCATTATGTACATCATGCCTTTCATCCCGGGCATCGGTTGAGAGGTAGCTGTCTGATCCATATTCATTTTTGTAGTGACTAACATAGAAATGGCCATCAAAAGTGTAAAAAGGCTCACATGGTCACCATATGCCGGTATTGTAAAGGGAAGATGAAGAATTGAATCATAAGTTGAAAGGTCATGCGCCCACAAGAAAGATTGCTGACGTAATTCAATAGAGGCAGGAAAAAAGCGGAAAAGGGCCAGCCAGATCGGCATTTGCAGCAGAGAAGGCAGGCATCCACCCATGGGATTTACGCCGGCTTTTCGATAGAGTGCCATGGTAGCCTGCTGTTTTTCCATGGCTTTTTCTTTGGGATATTTTTTATTGATTTCATCAATCTGAGGTCTTAACACCCGCATTTTTGCCCCCGACTTATAGGAGCGATATGACAGGGGAAAAACCAGTAATTTGAAAAAGATCGTCAGGATAATGATAATAATCCCATAATTACTGATGACCGATTCAAGGTAATGAAATATGTTTACCACAAACCATTTATTGATCCATGAGATAAAAGGCCATCCCAGGTCGATGAGGTTACTGAAATCATGCCCCATCGTCTTAAGCTGTTTGTAATTATTGGGTAAAAAGTAGAATGAGAGTGGGATATCTTCATTGGTTTTGGCATCATATGGCAAACTGATGGAAGCGGTGCAATGTTTGAGGTATCCGGTTGATTCATCCCTGTTCTCAGTTCGTACTGCTGCACTTGTGAAGTAATTATCTGCACGCAACAATGTACTGAAAAACTGCTGTTTAAAGGCAATCCATTCAACTTTTGTAGTTAGATCTGTGGATCCGGTCTTTCTGGATTGCAGGTGAGAAACATCATCTTCATAGTATTTATAATAGATGGTTGAATACTGATTCTCCCACCGATATCCTTTTTCCTGTTGTCTAAGTAAAAGTGCCCAGTTCAGGTCGAGATAGGTCGTGTTTTTACCAATCACCTCATTCATTCCGTTAAAATGAATGGTCAATCGCAGTTGATAAGAATCAGGCTCCAGCGTATAAATATAATCTATATACCTTTCATTTCCTGCATTCAGTCTCATAGTCAATGTTCTGGCTGACTGATCCGCTACCAGATAGTCCTGATTTGTTTGGGGAATAAAAAAGAGATCCTGAGTGGCAATTCCCTTGTTTTTTGAAAAAAACTGAATATTAAACCGGGTACTATCCCCATCAAAAAGAATCAGGGGTTTGCCGTCATGAGTTTTGTACTCTTTCAATTCAACGCTATATACCCGTCCGCCAAGATTGGTAAGAGTGATACGAACCTTCTGGTTCTCCATGACAATTTTTTGCTCCGTTCCGGTAGCGGCTGGAGCAAAGTCGCCCAGTGATTTGATCAGTTTTTCCTGTTGTTTATCCGGAGTAACCGAAGCGGTATTCAAGGCATTGATACTGTCTTGTTTTCGCTTGATTTGTTCAGCTTTCAGTTGTTGCTGGACAACTGCCTGTTCTATTGAATCCCTCTTTCTGGCGGCTTCCTTCAGTTCTTCTTTTGAAGGGCGGGTCAGAATGCTGTATCCGATTAACATCACCCCGATTAAAAGAAGCCCGATTAATGATTTCTTATCCATTCGTTATCAGTCCACACATTTACACTTAAAAGTGCGACAAAAGTAGTTAATTATTCCAATGCAGCCTTAACGAAATGAACAAAAAGAGGATGTGGACGGATCACGGTACTATGGTATTCAGGATGAAATTGCACTCCGACAAAGAACTTATGTCCTTTAAGTTCAACGATTTCTGCTAATCCGGTATCAGGATTCATGCCGGAAGCTTTCATTCCGGCTTCTTCATATAATTGAAGGTAATTATTATTGAACTCATACCGGTGGCGATGACGCTCCTGAATCAGGTCGGTTTGATAAACCGACCGGGCCAGGGTATTTTTTTTAAGCCGGCAGGCATAAGCACCCAGCCTCATAGTACCTCCTTTTTCGGTAATCTCTTTCTGATCTTCCATCAGGTCTATCACCGGGTGTGGTGTTTTCGCGTCCATTTCTGTTGAGTTTGCCCTTTGCAGATTCAGTACGTGCCGGCCGAATTCAATAACTGCACATTGCATACCAAGACAAATACCCAGAAAAGGAATATGGTTTTCACGAGCATAACGAATCGCAGATATTTTCCCTTCGATCCCTCTGTATCCAAATCCCGGGGCTACCAGGATTCCCTGTAAACCAGCCAGTTCATGAGCCACATCTTCTTCTTCAAGTTTCTCAGAATGGATCCAAGATATTTCAACACGGCAGTTGTTGGCTGCGCCGGCATGAATAAATGATTCGCTGATGGATTTATAAGCATCGTGCAGTTCAACATACTTTCCCACCAGCCCGATTTTAACCGTTTTTTTCGGATGCTTGACTTTTTCGACGAAATCCCGCCATTTTCGGATATTGATTTGCCCGGGAGAAGTAAGATTCAATTTTTCAAGAATGATCTGATCAAGATGCTCCTCATGCATCAGCAGAGGAACTTCATAGATTGTGCGCACATCTCTGGATTCGATTACTGATCGTTCATTCACATTACAAAAAAGGGCAACTTTTTTCTTTAAATCACGTGACAGTTGTTTTTCCGTACGAAGCACCAGAATATCAGGTTGCACTCCTTCTTCAAGCAGCATTTTCACAGAGTGTTGGGTCGGTTTGGTCTTCGATTCTCCGGTAGCATTCAGGAAAGGAACCAGGGTCAGGTGCAGCACCAGAACCCGGCCGTCCAGTTCCCATTTCAGCTGCCGGAGTGATTCAATATAGGGCAGGGATTCGATATCGCCAACCGTACCGCCTATTTCAGTAATTACCAGGTCAAATTTACCCTTTGAACCCAGCAATTTGATACGACGTTTAATTTCATCCGTGATATGCGGAATAATCTGAACTGTTTTACCCAGATAGTCCCCCCTGCGTTCTTTCTCTATGACTGATTGATAAACGCGACCTGTAGTAATGTTATTAGCCTGGGAGGTAGGCTGATTCAGGAAACGCTCATAGTGACCCAGATCAAGGTCTGTTTCTGCTCCGTCCTCGGTTACATAGCACTCTCCATGTTCATACGGATTAAGTGTACCCGGGTCAACATTAATGTAGGGATCAAGTTTTTGAATAGTTACAGAGAATCCTCTTGCCTGCAATAACTTAGCTACTGAGGCAGAAATAACTCCTTTACCGAGGGAACTGGTAACTCCCCCGGTAACAAAAATATACCTGGTTTGCAGTGAAGGCATGGATTTCATTTAGAATGACCATTTCACGCCAATGGTAGGCATGAAAGGCAATTGATCCACCCGTTCATACCTGACACGGTCGAAATAAAAAATATTTTCACGGTTATACACATTAGTAATACTGAGTGTGATTTCCAGCTTGCTGTCTTCACCTGTGGCAAAAGTCTTTTTAATATTGGCATCCAGGCGGTGGTAATAAGGCAGCCTCCCCTGATTGAGGGGACCATACACAATCCCCAGTTCACCGTTTGCAGTAGTATAGTCTGTATTAATTCCATCGTTAAACGGAATCTTTTCATAGAACCCTTGTGTCTGGGTAAACGGGAAACCTGATCCCAGGTTCCAGCGGGTACTAACCTCCCAGCTAAGATCTTTTCCAAAAACATAAGAACCAACCAAATTGACATTATGTCTCCGGTCGAAGTGGGGAGCATAGGCAATAACCCCATCGTAACGAGTAACCCAACCAAGAGAATAAACAGCCCAGAAATAGAAGCGTTTGTAATCATATTTCAGCAGAAAGTCGATACCATATGCCTTACCGTTCTCAATGATGAAGTCTTTTCTCAGATAAGCCGGTTTATCCTGGTTCTCACCGGTATCGTCATAAAGTTTATTACGGTTAATGTTTGTCAGTTGAACATTGTCTTTCAGGTATCC
>JAGHDB010000047.1 GCA_021160155.1 Bacteroidales bacterium
GAAACAGGGATCTCGCTTTACGACAAACCTTATGGATATCCGCTTTGACGGGGCGCCATCCGGACAGGTTCAAACTCCCGTAGGTGATTTTTTTGGTGCGGCTCCGGGCATTAATCCTTATGAATCATTACCTTTTTCGGTATTTCGTGACGGCCGGATGCTGTGCCGGTATGTGATGCCGTTCAGGGATACTGCCGAGATCCTGTTCAGAAATCTGGGGGATCAGGAGGTTACCGTATCGTTAAAAGTAATTGATGAACCGTATCATTGGGTTGATGGTTCTTCGATGTATTTCAGAGCAAGGTGGAGGGTCAATCATGAAATGCCGGCTGATCCGGCCAGGGTACAGGATATCCCCTTTTTATTGATCCGCGGAAAGGGCCGTATGGTCGGAACGGCGGTTTACATTATGAATCCCACTTCTGTGCCTTCATCTGCAGGAAACTGGTGGGGGGAGGGAGATGAGAAAATCTTTATTGACGATCATTTAAAAGCTTCTTTTATCGGAACCGGTTCAGAAGATTATTTTAATTACGCATGGTCCTCATCAGCGTTGTTTGCACATGCCTACTGCGGACAACCCAGAAATGACGGTCCGGCTAACCGGGGATTCGTGTCAAATTACCGTTGGCACATTTTGGATAATATACCTTTTGAGCAGAGTTTTGATTTCTATATGGAACTTTATTCTCATCGGCCGGTACCCCACTTTTCTTATGGACGGATGATATACCTGTATGCTTTTCCGGAGTGCCATGATGATCACATGACCATTACCGGGGATGATGTCAGAACTCTGGAAATGCCTGTAAACTGGTCTCCCAGGGCAGATGGATGGGCCTCGAACTCAATCTTTTACCAGGTAGAGGATTTGCTTTCCGGACATGCGGATTATACTTTACATGAAAGTTATTTATGGTCAGACGGGGAGATGATGAAATGGCTTCCTGAACATACAGGTGACCGTCTGAATCTCCGGATCCCGGTTTCAGCATCCGGTAATTACCAGATTATCTTAACTGCAGCTGAAATGCCGGGATCCGGATCAATAAGGATGCTGCTTGATGGTAAACTATTGAAGATGAACGGGAAAGAGGTGAGTCAATTGTCCAGTATATACCAGCCTGTGTCACGTAATTTCAAATCGGGGAATATGGCCCTTCAGGAAGGAATGCATGTACTTACCATTGAATCTTCGGATTCGGCATCCGGCCCGGTCGGACTGGATTTTATCTGGATAAAAAAGAAATAACACAAAATGAAATTGATAGATGATGAGAAAAGTATTATTGGTTTTATTAGTAGCGCTTACCGGCTTTTCATTTGCCCGCGCCAAAGTGTATAAACTGACCTCACCCGGTGGGGAAACCTCTGTTGTGGTTCATATTTCAAGGGATGAAGGAATCACAGCTGAAATTTATTATCAGAACCGGGAGATGATCATTTTCGGGCCTATCGGGATGGTAGTGAATGATGGATTATGGTTGGGAATTCATCCCAAAGTGAAAAAAGTGAATCTGAATGAGGTTAATGAAATCATTTATCCTGTTGTTCAGAATAATAATGCCATGGTCAAAAACCATTACAAAGAGATGGAACTTATTTTCAGGGGAAACTTCAGGATATTATTCAGGGCTTTTGATGATGGGGCAGCTTACCGGATCAAGACAGATATGGATGGTGAGTTAACCGTTATTCGTGAATCCGGTTCTCTTACTTTCCCTGAAGATGAAACGATCTTTTTCCCTACTGAGGTGAGTATGTTTACCCACAGTGAACGCTCTTATGATCAGGTTAGTTTATCGGATATTGATCAGGATCAATTTGCTTCCACTCCTTTTTTGACAGAGCGGGAAGATGGTGTTTCTTTAATTTATACCGAGGCTGATTTAGAAGATTATCCGGGGTTGTATGTGTTTGGAGATCAAGCTAATCCATTACGGTTCAACATCAAACATCCTCCTTATGTTTTACAGACCCGGTTATATCGCGACAGGAATGTAAAACCTGAGAAGGTTGCAGACTATATTGCCAAAACCAATGGTGACCGGTATTTTCCGTGGAGATCGGTGACCTTTGCCAAAGAGCCGAAAGATTTATTAGGACAGGATATGGTTTTCAGATTGGCAGCTCCAAACCGGTTGCATGACACAGGATGGATCCGGCCGGGTAAAGTTGCATGGGATTGGTGGAACGCGTTAAACAACCGGGAAGTTTCGTTCAGATCGGGGGTGAATACGGATACTTATAAATACTATATTGATTTTGCGGCTGAGTATGGTTTGTCCTATATCATTCTTGATGAGGGATGGTCTACACCTGCGGATCTGTTTCAGATCAATCCGGATGTGGATGTACCCGGGATATGTCATTATGCGCAAGAGCATGGAGTGGGTGTAATTTTATGGGTTTTATGGAATGCACTCGACCGGGATCTTGACCGGGCGCTTGATCAGTTTAAGGAATGGGGTGTGAAGGGCATTAAGGTGGATTTCATGCAGCGGGATGATCAATGGATGGTAAATTATTATTGGAGAGTAGCCAAAGCGGCAGCAAAACGGAAGATGTTGGTGGATTTTCATGGAGCGTATAAACCTTGCGGATTAAGCCGCACTTATCCGAACGTGATTACACGTGAAGGAGTCAAGGGTTTGGAACATAATAAGTGGAGTACTGATATTACTCCTGATCATGATTGTACTCTTCCCTTTATCCGTCAATTTGCCGGTCCGATGGATTATACTCCGGGAGCCATGAGAAATGCCGGAAAAGTCAATTTTCATCCGGTGTTCAACCGGCCAATGAGTCAGGGTACAAGGGCACACCAACTGGCTCTGTACGTGATTTTTGAAAGTCCGTTACAGATGCTTGCAGATGCTCCTTCGGCTTATTACAGGGAGAAATCAAGCATGCAGTTCCTGTCGGAAGTTCCGACTGTTTGGGATGAGACGATTCCGTTATCCGGGAAAGTAGGTGATTGGGTGGCAATGGCCCGCCGGTCATCTGACACCTGGTATATAGGTGCCATAACGGATTGGGATGCCCGTGAATTAAAATTGAATTTGAATTTCTTGCCTGAAGGGACATACGAGATAAATGTTTTCCGGGATGGTATTAATGCCGACCGGTATGCAGAGGATCTGGAGGTAACTACCCTCGAAGTTCATTCGGGAGAAATATTGACTATTCATATGGCGCCGGGAGGCGGATTTGTGGGGGTTATAAGGCAGAAGACTAAAGGCTAAAGGCTTTGCAGGTCTTGTGGGCGCAGAGCGCCGAACCATTTAATGATTTTTTCTCCCAGTCCCGGAGCTTGTATATGCAGGATGTACAAGCCGCCGGAGATTGGAATACCATATTGATTCTTGATGTTCCAATCGAGCCATGTTTGATCGGTATCTTTGGTAAACCGTCTGATCAGGTTTCCATTTAGTGTATAGATTGATATGGTACAGGTTTTTGGCAGATTAATGATTTTCACGTAATTGTCAACCTGGCTTCGTTCATATGCAGAATATCCGTAATAGGGGTTCGGAACTACTTTTATCGCATCAAGGGTGATAGATTTTATCACGTTGGATGGTGCTCTGCCCACAGCGAGATCGCGTGTCGAAAACTCATACATCGGCTTGTTTTCGTTCAGCGCCAGTGAATCGGGCTTCGCATCAGCCCATACATTGCGTGAATACTGACCTACCGTACGCAAACGTACTTTCAGCTCATTCTTTACAAATC
>JAGHDB010000186.1 GCA_021160155.1 Bacteroidales bacterium
GTAGAATAAGGTCCTCTCAGAAAAGGCGGGATTCCTGCAGCAAAATTCAGGTGTTCCAAACCCTCAAGATCCCGCTCTGAATAGGCCGGTTTCACGGGTATTTGTTCCGGCGTAATCCACTCTTTTTGTTTCATAATTACGGCACCTGTTTAAAATTGAGGATTTAATGGAAGACCCAGTAACCGGTTAAATTTCTGCAGCATTTCCAATACATTACTCCGTGCGTGAATAAAATGAACCACACCGTCGGTCTTCAGTTGCTCAATGATCCCGGAGGGGTAACCGGCCACAACCAGGATGGCCTGATCGTGCAGCAGGCTCAAAGCCTCGGGAGCCGCATCTGCATAAGCCTCATCCTCACCGCATAAAACGACAATATTTGCTTTTACGGTAACAGCTTCTTTAACTCCTTCGGCAATTGATTCAAATCCCGTATGATCCAAAATCTCATATCCGGCACATCCGAAAAAATTCGAGGCAAACATAGCTCTTGCCCTGCGCATTGCAAGATTCCCAAATGTCAGTATAAAAACTTTCGGGCGTTGGGATGCCTGGTCGGTTGCCATTCGTAATGCTTCAAAAGACTCACTTCCACGATAGAAATTAAGTGGTTGGGCAATGGCTTCACTACTCATCTCAAAATCAGACCGGGCCCGTACCGGGTCAATTTTTTCGGGCATTTTTTCATTCAGATCGGGAAATTGGTTGGCACCTAAAAGAATTTCTTTTCGTGTGGCCACCTGTTCATCCCGGATCTGTGCGGCAGATACGATCTGATCCTGAATATATCCCTGCAGAAATGCTTCGGTGAATCCGCCCATGGATTCAACTTTCCGAAACATTTCCCAGGCTTTACGAGCTATGGTATCGGTCAGATACTCTATATAATAGGATCCGCCGGCCGGGTCAGCCACCTTGTTCAGATAGCTCTCCTCCCGCAGCAACAGTTGCTGGTTACGAGCCAATCGTTCAGAAAATTCATCCGGTTCCCTGATTGCGAAGTCAAATGGCAACACCGTAAGAGAATCCACTCCACCCAATATGGCCGACATGGCTTCGGTGGTTGTGCGTAACAGGTTGACATGCGGATTGTACACAGTTTTGTTCCATCGGCTGCTTTCAGCATGCTGGTACATACGGGCCACAGAGTCATCCTTTATATCATAGGTTTCAAGCATTTTCGCCCAGAGTAACCGGGCAGCACGAAACTTGGCAATCTCGAAAAAGTACTCAGATCCGGCTGTAAAATGAAAAGAGAGATGCGAGGCTACCTGTAACGGCCGGATGTTACGATCGTTCATTTCAGTCAGATACTCATTAGCCATCGCCAATCCAAAAGCCAGTTCATGCACAGGCGTCCCCCCGGCATAAATGAAATTACGGGCGTGGATACCGATCAGGCGCAGTTTCGGAAAGGCCGATAAATCTTTAAGCGTTTGCGCCATGGCATCATATTGTTCCACCTCATGGTTGAGTTCACCGGTAGAAACCAGGCGACCTAAAAGATCCCACTCCAGGCATCCCCTGATCAGGCGGATCCGGCTCCGCGGATCATCCGATAATTCATTTAAAATACCGGTAATAACCGTAGAATCCGGGCCGGTGATGTTAATTTCAGCACGTGAAAAAGACCACTGTTTCAATACCTGACGCAATAGATCCGACGGGGTATCCGGATCACAGATCAATCCGACAGATTCCACCCCCGAATGAATCAGCCGCTCTGCTTTATCAAGAACCGTGGACCAGTCCTTTACCACTATATCCTGCCGGATCAACCAGTCATTCCGGGTAGGTTGGTTACCTCTTACATAAGGGTAAAAACCCGGCAGCGTACCGGGATGTTCCAACTCAAAGAGATCTTCATCCCGGAAAAAAGGACGAATCTCAATATCCTCCCGACTGGTATGGATCAAGTTGCTTGGAGGAATTTTCCCTTTGAGGTCTTTCTCAATTTGGTGTTCCCATTCAACTGAAGATACGGGAGGAAATTGATCGAAAAGTTTATCACGGTTCGTATTTTGTGCCATACATGGTATGCTCTGGTTCGAAGGCAAAAGTACACACTTCTACCCAGACGGGAATAACCTGAACGAATGACTTTTATCAGGAGCCGTAACGGCAAAGAAGCAGTTACAGTGATCCGACCATCTTCTTTGGATCAACCCATTGGCTAAACTCTTCATCTGTCACATAGCCCAGGGCCATGGCGGCTTCGCGAAGTGTACTTCCCTCTTTATGGGCTTTTTTGGCAATTTCAGCTGCTTTTTCATACCCGATATGGGTATTCAGTGCCGTGACCAGCATAAGAGAATTTTCAAGGTTTCTTGTAATGACCGGGATATTTGCCTGAATCCCTGCTGCACAATTGTTATTGAATGAAACGCATGCATCCCCGAGTAACCGGGCCGATTCAAGAAAGTTACGGATCATCATAGGTTTGAACACATTGAGTTCAAAATGCCCTTGCATACCTCCGACAGAGATAGCCGTATCATTACCGATCACCTGGGCGCATACCATGGTAAGCGCTTCAACCTGGGTGGGATTTACCTTACCCGGCATAATAGAAGAGCCCGGTTCATTGGCAGGCAAAATCAGTTCACCGATACCGCTTCGCGGTCCGGATGCCATCACCCTGATATCATTAGCCATTTTCATTAAACTGACAGCCAACATTTTAAGTGCACTATGTGCCTCCACAATGGCATCATGTGCTGCCAGGCTTTCGTATTTATTTTCTGCCGTAATAAACGGGTAACCCGTAAGTTCTGCAATTTTTTCAGCTACTTTTTCAGAATATCCCGGAGGGGTATTAATACCGGTACCCACCGCCGTACCTCCGAGAGCCAGTTCACTTAAATGGGCCAGGGTGTTTTTCAAGGCCCTGAGACCATGATCAAGCTGGGAGACATATCCCGAAAACTCCTGTCCGAGGGTGAGCGGGGTAGCATCCATCCAGTGGGTCCGGCCATTCTTGACTATCTGCATAAACTCTTCAGACTTTTTCTTTAGCGTATCCCTCAGTAATTCAACACCCGGGATAGTGGTTTCAAGCAGCATTCGATAAGCAGCTATATGCATGGCAGTCGGAAAAGTATCATTCGACGACTGTGATTTATTGACATCATCATTGGGATGGATCAACCTTTTTCCTTCACCCAGCTTATTGCCCAGCAACACATGTGCCCGATTGGCGATTACCTCGTTCAGATTCATATTTGACTGGGTACCGGATCCTGTTTGCCAGACTACCAGTGGAAACTGGTCATCCAACTCACCAGCCAGTATTTCATCACACACGCGGGCGATTAAGCGGCTTTTCTCTTCCGTCAATACGCCAAGCTCAAAATTGGTCAGAGCTGCTGCCTTTTTCAAATATCCAAAAGCACGTATAATTTCAATCGGCATTTTACCCTCACCGATTTTAAAATTCTGAAACGACCGCTGGGTCTGTGCTCCCCAGTATTTGTCAGCCGGAACCCGAACAGTTCCCATAGTGTCTTTTTCCATTCTAAAGTCCATCATTTTCCGATTTAAAAGGTTACAGTAAAGTTAAAAATAATGTTAATAAAAAGCCGCAAGAGACGGTAAAATCACCTCATATATTGTATAACTTGGATGTTCAAATAATCTCAATTCCGGATGAACCTGGAAAGCGTTACCCCTGAACAATATGTGATCGCCGGATTAGCCTTATTGTTGTTGTTGTTTCTGATCATCATCAGCAGCCAGGGGCATAAAATCAAACGGATGAAGCGCGACTGGATGGCAGACAGGATCAATCTGGAAGATGCCTCTGAAAAAGAGCGCTGGTTTAAACTGATCACACAAGCTATTCCTAAAGCGTTCTGGATCTTTGAACCTAAAAACACCATCTATGTTTCACCGGCATTCAGTCGTTTAACCGGAATTTCTGAACGGGAGATCAGGCAACCCTCCGAACTGATCCGTTTTTTAGATCCTGATTTCAGGGATTCATGTCAGGAAAAATTACAGGCGGTTGTTTCAGGTAAAACAAACCGCGGCAGAACA
>JAGHDB010000260.1 GCA_021160155.1 Bacteroidales bacterium
CCCTGTATTACCGGAAGTCTTGCCTCAAGGTCCCCAATCTTTAATGTTTTCATCTACCTGTTTTTTTTTCGTTTGCCACCAAAAATATGCCCCTGATTAAGATTGGCAAAACTTTAGGGATTAACAGATACAAATAGGGATAAACATAAACTAAAGGGACAAATGACACGATTACAGTGGTGAATGTGATGAATACCATCGGGCATTTGAATCTGATAAGCCACAAATCTCTATCGAATCTGAGGGAATGTCAAGAGTTGAGCAAGCGAAACTTGTCCTGCTCTTGACAGTCACGAAGAGTCGGTTAACTTTGCTGATCAGATGAAGAATGACAACCAAACAGTTCTGAACCTTTTGGGGAAAAGTGTCCAATAAATATGGTGTTATGACAATCCCTGAATAATTAAAAGGCATAAGAGATGAAATATATTTTTTCGGTTTGGCTCCTTTGTTTCACATTTTCATTATCAGCCCAAAACAATCCTTTCCCGGCCAGCATCCTGACCAATAATCCGGGAAAGAAGGATTTTCTGTTATATACAAAAGAGTATAAAGCAACTATCCTGATCGATTCGAACGATAGTCAGACTGTGATTCTGGCTTCCCACCTTTTTGCTAATGATGTGGAAAGGGTGACAGGTTTTAAACCCGGTGTGGTTCAGGATAGCCACAACGCCGGTACAAACTGTATCATCATTGGCTCTATCGAATCTTCACGGTTGATCCATAAAATGGTAGCAAACAAAAAGCTGGATGTTTTGGGGATTTCCGGTCAATGGGAATCTTGTTTAACTGAAGTTTTGGATCATCCTCTGCCCGGAATAAACAAAGCACTGGTCATTGCCGGAAGCGACCGCCGGGGAACTGCCTACGGGGTCTTTGAATTATCGAAACAAATCGGGGTCTCCCCATGGTACTGGTTTGCTGATGTTCCGGTTAAAAAAAAGAACCAGATTGCCATCAAGTCCGGAAGATACGTGTTGTCATCTCCCTCGGTGAAATACCGCGGAATTTTTATCAATGACGAAATGTGGGGGCTCCGACCCTGGGCCATGTATACCTATGCCCCAGAAGAGGGTAAAGGAATCGGTACGGCTACTTACCGCCGGATATTCGAACTGCTGCTCAGGTTGAAAGCCAACCTGCTTTGGCCCGCCATGCACCAGAAAACCAAACCATTCAATTATTATCCTGAAAACAAGGTGATTGCCGATCAATATGGCATCATCATGGGTTCATCACACATCGAACCCATGCTCAGGAACAACATAGGGGGTGCCGAATGGGATACCGAATATCCGGGCGAACCCTGGGATTATGTCCACAACCGGGATCATATTTATAAGTACTGGGAAGACCGGCTTAAGAAGAACGGAAAATATGAAAACATGTATACCCTCGGTAAAAGGGGTAAAGACGATCAGGCCGGTAGCGATATCACCGTAAAGGTGCTCGAAAGAATCTTCAAAGACCAGCGGAAGATTTTATCAAAATGGGTCAACCGAGATCTGACCAAAATCCCCCAGGTGCTGATCCCCTACACCGAAGTACTGGGATTGTATAACCAGGGTTTGAAAGTCCCGGATGACGTGATTATTTGCTGGCCAGACGACAATTTCGGCAATATCAGGCAGTTACCCGACCATGCAGAACAACAGCGATCCGGTGGTTCAGGGATCTATTATCATTTTCAGTGGCTGAACGGAGCTACTACTGCCTATACCTGGACCTGTACCACTCCGCTCACCCTGACCTGGTATGAGATGAAGAAAGCCTGGGATTTTGGAGCCCGGAAAATGTGGATCGTCAACGTGGGTGATATCAAACCCGCTGAGATCAATATTGAATATTTCATGCAACTGGCCTGGGATACCAGTTCATGGGATGAGCATACGACTGCAAAGTATTTGGAACAATGGGCTTCCCGTGAATTCGGCCCTGATCCGGCAACGGTCATTGCTGAGATCCTGAACAAGCATTACGAACTGGGTTACGCCCGCAGACCCGAGAGCATGGTACTCTGGAACGGCGCACGGCAGGAACTCTCGTGGGAATGGTTTTCCCTGGAACAGTACGGCGACGAAGCACAGCGAAGGATCGACGCCTACAGCCGACTGATTCAACGGGTGGATTCAGTTTATGCAACACTGCCCCTGGCCATGAAAGATGCCTTTTTTGAAACGGTGGTATATAACGTGAAAGGCACAGCCCTTCAGAACCTTAAGGTGCTATATGCCCAGAAAAGCCATAGCTACGGAGAGCAAAAAAGAGCCAGTGCTGCGGTTTATGCCGGCAAAGCCCAGGAAGCCGAAAACGGGATCTATGTTATGATCGATCATTATAACCGCGGTTTGCTGACCGTTGGTGACAAATGGGATCACATGGCCTCACTGCCTGGTCCGTGGGGCGGACAGTGGCACCAATGGGACATGCCGCCGCTGAGTCCCTGCTCCGGCGACGATGTGCCGCACCTGGCCTTTGCTCTCCAAGGGGGCGATAGCCTCAGACTTCCCGAACTCACAAGTTATAGCTGCGACAGCGTATTCATTGACCTCTTTAACACCGGAAACGGCGCTGTATATTGGTCGATTAAGCCCTCTTCCGGATGGATAAATCTCAGCACCACATCCGGCGTCGTCTACGATGAGCAAAGAATATGGGTAAAAATCAATGCAGATGACATTCCTGATTCACCGAACCTTACAGGCGATATCAGGATATATGCCTCCACCTCATTGCAGGATGAATGGGCCGACTGGGACCAACTAAGCCTGGCAGAAAGAAAAGATTTCAAAAACGGATCCACCAAGGCAAACGGCGCAGGAAGCGCCTATTGCATATCTCTGCCGGTTTTCAATGCCCAAATGAACCTTCCCGGGGATTTCAGTGGATTTGTTGAAAAACAGGGCTATGTCTCGATCGAAGCAGAACACTATTCAAGAAAAACCAGTCATAACGGTGGATGGGAAATCCTTGAAGGACTGGGAAGATCAGGCAATTCAGTTACGGTGTTGCCCCCTACCCTGAAAGCCATAGATGACCCGGAAACGATCAAAAGTCAATCGCCCTCGATTGAATACGATCTCTACCTGTTCTCCACCGGGACTATGCACCTGCAACTTAATTGTGCGCCGGGCTTTCCCATCAACAAAGAGTATGGACAGCGCATAGCCATTGCCCTTGATGATGACCAGCCCCGGATCATCGCTTATAAACGCGGGAACAAGAACGTTATGGATAACCTGATGACCCTGCATGCTAATCTGATTTGTCGGCAACGCGGCGAACACGTGTTGAAAATATGGATGGTGGATCCGGGCATCGTCATCGATAAAATACTCCTGGATACCGGCGGGCTGAAAAAATCCTATCTGGGCCCGCCGGAATCGCGATGACCGCCTGGCAATATCCGGCTGGAATTTTCATATTGTATCAAAAAAATCTGATTCCTATTGAATAGTCTCACCGGCCTTGCGTTCGGTATAATTCATGTCAATAAACGGCTTGTCATTCAGGTGATCCTCCATCAGTCTGATCCGTTTGACTAATAACTCCTTTAAGTTGGTGCCGTAAACCAACTCTGTTTCACCCTGATCGGTCAGTGCCAAAAAGGTAATACTACTGTCAAACAGTGAGATCAAATCACGACTGTTCTCAATTTCCCGGTGGATGGTATCCTTCAGGGCAGACTGAAACTGTTGCTTTTCAGTCGGGTCTTTGGTTTGTAAATAACCATACACCGTGCTGATCCATGAAGCTACATTTCGCTGGGTCATCATCCAGCATCGCAGGGCCTGCAGGCGGATGCGCTGGTCATAACAGATCCCGGATGTTGCTTCTGCCAACAGGGAGATCGCCTCATCCAGCGGTGGAAATACCCTGGCATCCATCAGGGGAATCCACTCAGAACATTTTTCTGGTGTAGTGAGTTTAAAGAGCACATCCCGGCTGAGATCCACATTGTTGGGATTGTGCGGAGTGGTGCACATGAAATCCTCATAATAGCGGCGCTTTTCAGGGTCGATTTTTTCGATATCCGGTACGAGTGGCCGGGCCCATAACCGGTACCAGGTAAACCCGATGGTAGCATATAATGAAGTAATCACGGGAAATCCCAAAATCGCTTCTTCAGTCAGTTTCCAGGCTTTCAGTAACCGGGGGGCCATCGTTTTACCTGCCTGCCTGGTGGCATAGCGATGGAGAAAAGATTCGGGTTCTGTATCCGGATTAAACTGAAATGTTCTGACCATCAGATGGTTGATATTATAAGGGACCTGATCGGGCGGAGCAGTGCCGCCCAGGTGAGCCAGATGTCTGATACCGTTGCTGCGAAGTTGCTGCAGGCGCTTCCATGTCAGTATGGGGTAAGGGATGCCCAGTAACGGGGCAAACATCACCTGCGGACCATATCCGAAATAAAAATAAGTATTGACCTTTTTAGTATTTAATTCGGTAAGGATCTTTTTCTCCTTGGGATCTATTTCACACTGGTAAACCGATCCGGCATTGATATCTTTCTGACCGGGATATTTTGGATGGTGATAGGGCATTTGCCATCCCCGTTGTACCAGGCTGGCGGTCTCTATATCTAACCCGTTACCCAACCCGTTCAGGATTATTTCATGTTCTCCGTAAAAAGATTCCATCCTCGTAATTAC
>JAGHDB010000278.1 GCA_021160155.1 Bacteroidales bacterium
AAAAAGGCACCCGGCGTAACCGTTTGGGTGGTTCCGGGATCTAAACAGGTTGAAAAGCAGGCTGTTGAAGAAGGGATTGACCGCGTGCTGCAAGAAGCCGGAATGGCACTGAGGCAACCCGGATGCTCGGCCTGCCTGGCTATGAACGAAGATAAAATCCCCGCGGGAAAATATTGTGTCTCAACTTCTAACAGGAATTTTGAAGGCCGCCAGGGTCCGGGTTCCAGAACACTCCTGGCCAGTCCGCTTACGGCCGCTGCAGCTGCCGTTACCGGCGTTATTACCGATTTCCGGACAATTGGTATTCGATGATCCGTAACAATTAGATTGATATTACTCCATCATGGCTTATGCACCGTTACAAATGATTATTTCACCGGTGGTTGCGCTGCCGGTCGAAAATGTGGATACCGATCAGATTATCCCGGCACGCTTTCTGAAAGCTACAGACAAGTCGGGATTCGGTGAGAAACTCTTTTTCGACTGGAGGTTTTCTCCGGATGGGACACCCGATCCGGATTTTGTACTGAATCAAACGGGCGGAGAAGCGCAGATCCTGCTGGCAGGAACCAATTTCGGATGCGGATCTTCACGCGAACATGCGGCCTGGGCATTGTACGGTTATGGATTCAGGGTGGTGATTTCATCCGGCTTTGCCGATATCTTCAGAAATAATGCATACAATAACGGGCTCCTTCCTGTGGAAGTAACACCCGGTGAACTGCACCGTTTGTTTGAAATATACCGTAATGCTCCGGAGGCCGCCTGGAGTGTGGACCTGCCCAATCAGCAACTTCTGACCGGTCGGGATGAGAAACCTTTTGGATTTACCATTAACCCGTTTCGGAAAACCTGCCTGCTGAACGGTCAGGATTTGGTGGATTACCTGGTTGAACGCATCCCGGTAGTTGAACAATTTGAAAATCAAAGAGATAATAATATTTATTAAGAATGGATTATACTATTGCATTGTTGTCCGGGGATGGGATCGGACCGGAAATTATGGATGAAGCGGTAAAAGTTCTGGAGGCGGTGGCTCAACAGTTCGGTCATCATTTTACTTTTCATCCGGGGCTCATCGGCGGGGTGGCCATCCGCGAGACCGGTAATCCTTTTCCGGATGAGACGGCTCAAATTTGCCGTGAGGCGGATGCCATTCTTTTTGGCGCCATCGGGGATCCCAAATACGACCGCGACCCGGATGCTAAAATCCGCCCTGAACAAGGATTACTGGCAATGCGCAGGGAGTTGGGGCTCTTCGCGAATATCCGGCCGTTGAGGGTATATAAAGAGTTGTCAACTCTTTCTCCGTTAAAAGAGGATCGCGTGGCCGGCACCGATTTGGTGATCGTACGTGAACTGACCGGCGGACTCTATTTCGGAGAACCTCGTGAACTGCGGGATAACGGTCGGGTGGCGGTAGATACCTGTTTGTATTCAATTAGTGAAATTGAGCGAATTGCACGTGTGGCATTTGAGCTGGCCCGGTTACGTCGCAAAAAGGTGACGCTGGTGGATAAAGCCAATGTGCTTGAAACTTCGCGGCTCTGGCGCCGTACGGTGAAACAGATGGCTCCCGGATACCCGGATATTGAGGTGGATTTTCTTTATGTGGATAATGCTGCCATGCAATTGATTCTCAATCCGGCCCGGTTTGATGTGATCCTGACCGAGAATCTGTTTGGGGATATTCTGTCGGATGAATCCAGTGTGATCAGCGGGTCAATCGGACTTTTACCCAGTGCTTCAATCGGAGAGGATGCGGCGCTTTTTGAACCTATTCACGGAAGTTATCCCGAAGGGACGGGAAAAAGTATTGCCAATCCCCTGGCCACCATCCTGTCGGCTGCTATGATGTTACGTATGGCCCTTCATCTCGGAGAAGAAGCCACATCGGTGGAACAAGCGGTGAATCAGGCTATTCAAAATGAAATACTTACTCCCGACTTGCCAACCAGGCATCCGAAAACAACCGGAGAAGTCGGAAATTTTGTTGCTCAGGCAATTTCAGGATACTGAAAAAACCTATAACTTGCAGCAAATAATTATTACTCTATGAAATACTCATTAAAATTATTTCTGGTTCTTTCACTGGCAATTCCGGCTCTGACTGCCTGCCGTGAACAAAAACCCAAATCCAATTTTGTTAAAATTGATCCGAAAGATACTCCCGGGGAGATCATTGAAAAGGCAGCCCATATTGTACCTTCGCCCAGGCAACTGGCCTGGCAGGATCTGGAGTTCACTGCCTTTGTACATTTTGGGATGAATACCTTTACCAACCGCGAATGGGGTACCGGCCAGGAAGATCCGGCCTTGTTCAATCCAACGGCATTTGATGCCACTCAGTGGGTATCGGTAATGAAAGAGGCCGGGATGAAAATGATCATTGCCACGGCCAAACACCACGACGGGTTTTGTCTCTGGCCTTCAAAATATACCGATCATTCGGTGAAAAGCTCTCCCTGGAAAGACGGTAAGGGAGATGTGGTGGGTGAATTGGCCGAAGCCTGTCATCAGGGGGGGATGAAATTCGGTATATATCTTTCTCCCTGGGATCGTTATGAACCAACCTATGGTACAGAGCAATATAATGATCATTTTGTCAATCAGTTAACAGAATTACTAACCCAATATGGTGAAGTGGATGAGGTATGGTTTGACGGGGCTTGTGGGGAGGGTCCCAACGGCAAGAAGCAGGTATATGACTGGACCCGTTATTACGAAACCATACGGGAATTACAACCTCAGGCGGTGATCGCCATCATGGGACCGGATGTCCGTTGGGTCGGTACCGAATCGGGATACGGACGCGTTGCGGAGTGGTCGGTGATCCCGTATAGTGCCGTAAATACAGAATCCGTTGCTGATGCATCGCAACAGGAGCCATCCAACGGTGTTTTTATTCCCATGGGGGATAAAACAGCCCGCGACCTGGGCAGTCGTTCTAAGATATTGAAAGCATCTGCTTTAGTCTGGTATCCTTCTGAAGTGGATGTCTCCATCCGTCCCGGTTGGTTTTATCATGCCAGTCAGGATGACCGGGTAAAAACACCTGAGAAATTGCTGGATATCTGGTTCAGCTCTGTAGGGCGTAATTCACTCTTGCTGTTGAATGTACCCCCGGATCAACGTGGATTGATCCATGAAAATGATGTCAGGATCTTAAAAGAATTCAAAGCCGTACGGGATGCTGTTTTTGGGGAGAATCTGGCAGAGGGTGCCACGGTGAAAGCCAGTTCTTCCGCTGCGGGATTACATGCGGGAAATGTACTCATCCCCGGGCGTGAAAAATTCTGGATGCCCCGTAAAGGGAAACTTGAAGCTAATCTGGAGTTTGATCTGCAGAAAGAGCAGACTATCGATTGTATCACGGTGCAGGAAAATATTGAATACGGACAACGGGTCGAGCAGTTTTCATTGGAAGTATGGAAAAAGGAACGATGGCGTGAAGTTACACGGAGCACTACCATAGGGAATAAACGTTTGCTGCGCTTTTCACCTCAAACCACCAACCGCGTTCGCCTGCGTATTTTACAAAGCAGGGCTACTCCGGCTATCAGTTTCGTGGGATTTCACAAGCGGCCGCCAGAGCTGAAAATCAATCCGGGTTCCGGTGCGTTCATTGATTCGGTGAATGTCAGGATCTCTTCGGATTCCGAATCAAATAAGATCTATTATTCGCTGGATGGAACGGTGCCGGACGAATTCAGCCTGAAATATACCGGTCCTCTTACTTTTGAGAAAACCACGCATATTCGTGCCGTGGCTATTGACCACCGGGGTGTAAAAAGCTTTCTGAGGGAGGCAACTTTCACCAAGGCTGATTTTAAAATGACCTATCTTCATGCGCCAAGTGATAAATATCCGGGTCGTGACCAGTTGACCCTGATGGATGGCCGGAAAGGTTCAACCGATTTCGGTTCCGGTGCCTGGCTCGGATGGGAAGGGGATGACATGGTGGTTACGATTGATTATAAAACCAGGAAAAGTTTCAGGCGTATGGCAGCTGATTTTCTGAATGATACGGGCAGTTGGATTTTTCTGCCCAAAGAGGTGATTTTTGCGTATTCAAATGACGGCCGTCATTTTACTACGCTGGGCCGTTCAAAAAATACGCAGGCATGGGATCAGTTTACCGGCAGCCGCAAAGAATTTTCAGCCTCCGGTCATTTTCAGGCGAGATATGTCAGGATATCTGCAATTTCCATGGGTGTCTGTCCGAAAGGTCATGCAGGAGAAGGCGGTAAAGCCTGGGTGTTTTGCGATGAAATCACGGTAGAATAAACCAAATAGAAATTAATATCCGGCTGCCATACCGTCTTTTCTGGATTCGGAGGCCCCGTAATAAACTCCGTTTTTAACCATAATGGCCTGGTAACCCCCGTACGGTCCAAGGGCGAATTTTATTTTATGTCCCCGGTACATTAGTTCCCGGATAGTTGCATAAGGGATCCCTGATTCCACCTGTATATATCCGCCATCCTGCATTTTGCCACCGGTTGGCCGGGATGATCCGGTATGGTTGATCCGTGGTGCATCGCCGGCTTCCTGGAGATTCATGCCGAAGTCAATTAGATTTACAATGACCTGCACATGACCCTGCGGTTGCATGGAACCACCCATCACACCGAAACTGATGAAGGGTTCTCCGTTTTTCGTGATAAAAGCAGGAATAATAGTGTGAAAAGGCCGTTTGCCGGGTGCATACACATTGAAATGCCCCTTCTCCAGGGAGAAGAGTTCTCCCCGATCCTGTAACACGAACCCCAGTCCGGTAGGCGTCATTCCGGATCCCATTCCGCGATAATTACTCTGGATGAGCGAAACCATATTTCCCAGGCTATCTGCTACGGTCAAATAAATGGTATCCCCCTCTTTTAATTTTCCTGCCGGATAACTTCTTGCCGCCCGGTGCATGTTGATGAGCGCCCGTCTTTCAGCAGCATACTTCTTGGATATTAACCGGTTAACCGGGATGTTATTAAAATCGGGATCTGCATAGTACCGGGCCCGGTCTTCATATGCCAGCTTTTTCGCTTCAACAAGAAGGTGAAGGTAATCCGCACTTCCGAATCCCATTTTTTCAATATCGTATCCTTCTAACAGATTCAGCATTTCGAGTGTCGCAATTCCCTGACCGTTCGGTGGAAGTTCCCATACTTCATATCCCCGGTAGGTAGTTGAGACCGGTTTAACCCATTCAGAATGGTGGTTTTTCAGATCCTCGTAAGAGAGAAATCCTCCGTTTTCTTTCATATACCGGTCAATGATCCTGGCAATTTTACCCCGGTAAAAAACATCTCTTCCCTCTTTGGCAATCATTTCAAGCGTATGAGCAAGGTATGGATTTTTAAAGATTTCGCCTTTGGCAGGAGTATGTCCGTTAGGCATATATGTTTCTTTAAAACCCGGGAACCTTGCCAGTGCACGGGCTCCTCCCTTCATATAGAAAGCGATTACTTCAGATACCGGAAATCCTTCACGGGCATAATTGATGGCCGGCTGCAGGATCTTTTCCATCGGGAGGCTGCCAAACTTCCGGTGAAGTTCAAACCATCCGTCCACACATCCGGGTACCGACACAGGCAATGGCCCGGTTGCCGGAATTCTGGTATAATCCTTCTTTTTGAAATATTCCAGGGTTAGGGAGGCCGGGGATCTTCCGCTGCCATTCAATCCGTATAGTTTTTTGGTTTTGGCATCCCATACAATGGCGAAAAGATCGCCGCCAATGCCACTGCTGGTAGGTTCAACCAATCCCAGCATGGCATTGGCGGCAATAGCCGCATCAATGGCATTGCCAC
>JAGHDB010000397.1 GCA_021160155.1 Bacteroidales bacterium
AAGCTCGGTCGTACTTTCTTCTTGTTTGTTTCATCATGGTAAGTTACATTTTTTTTTGTAGCTTAACTTACCGTCCGGTTTTTTGTAGCATATCCAGAGTTTTTTTAATCAAAGCAGACCTTATTTTTCGGGTACACCTTTTACAGATAGAGCATTTGAAAATCAATTGAAGTCCAAGGTAATTGGAATCAATAAACGTCAGATCTGCGCTGGTATCAGGTATATTATGGATTCTGTTCAGATCAATCTCATTTCACTATCGGAGGAATTTTATAAATATCTAAAGAGTATTGAAAGCTATGATTACAGTTATGGAGAATACCTGATTGATCAACCAACATTTGTAAATACGAATATGACCATTGGATATGGCTTTTTTGGAAGTTATTCAGTCCAAAGCAGAATATTAAGATTTGATTGAATCAAAACCGACTCTACTCTGAGACTGGAGCAATCTTTATCAGCACCACTCCGTGATAAGGTACGTGGGTACTGAACGACCGGTCATATTCACCCAGGTCTTTCTGTCTCCAGAGGTCACGTACCGTTTGTTTTCCGTTGATACCCAATTCTTCCCAGGATACAGTCATTTTCTTTCCCGGAGTTTCTTTTCCCCAGACAAAAGCTTTGACCGGTGAGGATTCTCCCGTATAAAAGAGGCCTACTGCTTTTGAGCCGTCATTCAATGTCCGGGCCCAGATCTCCACTCCGGGTTCCTGCCTGACCGGTACAGCCTGTTCACCTTTCGGATCCTGGTCAACGGCCAGAACTTCATCATTAGTCAGAAGATTCAGCGTAAAATCGTCCAATTGGGTCATATCGCAACCGATCAGCAATGGAGCAGCAAGTAACGACCAGAGGGATATATGGGTATATTGCTCATCCGGAGTAAGTTTGGAAGCGTGAAGAGAGGGTCCCCACCCCACCTGTCCGACAACCAGCATATCCGGATCATTCCAGTGACCCGGACCGGCATAGGGAGAGGCTTTGGCCTGGCCGAAACCGATACCTGCCATACTGTTCCATGAATCGTTGATATCGCCGGTGGTACGCCACAGGTTTCCGCCCACACCGGCTCCCCATTCATACACTGCCCCCATTCCATACTGGCATAAGCTGTACACAATATCCCGGTTAACCTGGTCTAAACATCTACGCATCAATTCATAAGGTTTTTTCAACTCCGGAAGTGAGTGGTCGGGCGCAATTCCTCCATAGGAACACCAATCATATTTCAGGTAATCGATTCCCCATTTTGCCCAGGTCTGTGCATCCTGCAGTTCATGTTTATAACTGGCCAGGTAACCGCCGCAGGTTTTCGGTCCGGGTGATGAGTAAATACCCAGTTTCAATCCGTAATTATGGCAGTAACCGGCCACCGATTTCATATCCGGAAATTTTTCATTCGGATGTATTTCTCCGGATGCGGTTCTTTCAGGAGCTTCCCATCCGTCATCAATATTAATGTGGGTCCACCCATGGTCTGCCAGTCCGCTTTTAACCATAGCATCCGCGGCTGCTTCAACCTTTTCCTGATCTACGCTGAGTCCCCAGCAGTTCCAGGAGTTCCATCCGAGCGGCGGGGTCAGTGCCAGTCCTTCACCGGTTTTCAATGTCAGGGTTTTGGCATCTCTTCCCGAATCATTTTCAGCGATAATCTCAATAGGATACACTCCTTTATCCGGCGCTATCCCGCTGATTACATGAGTTTCAGAATTAAATTCCAATCCATCGGGTAATTCATTAACCACAATGACCAATGGTTTCTTTCCGGTTACCGGCACCCGAAACAGGAAAGGTCTTCCCGGTGTGGCACCTGTCACAGCCGGACCGTTAATCCGGGGTGCATCCGAAACCGGCGGAGTAAGAATATCTGGTTCAGAAACATACGGAGCTACCGGTTCGGGAGCTTCCCGCACATATTCAAATTTTGCATCGATCCAGTCGGCATGATCATAATTGATGCCATCACCCCCGTCTGAAATATAGAGTGCCAGTTTATCAATTCCCCTGATATCCTGATCGATTACTTTAGCCGAATCGGTTACTTTCATGATCCCGCTTTGCCACAGGATCTTTTGATCTCCAAGAAGAAAAAATTCTACCGAAGCCTGTTTTGCACTCTCGGCATCCACTCCCACTTTGGCAGTAAATCTGCGACCATGATGATCTAAATCCACCATGTATTTATAGATCGCATGTGTTCCAAGTCCACGTTCATACTTCACACCGTTGATGGTCAATGGGTGGCCGCCCACACTTTGGTTAATTTTTACGGAACCCCAACCGGTTTCCATTTGGCTCAGGTCCATTTCATCCAGCCAGATGGTATGGATTTCAGGTGAGCAACCCGTGATCAGACCCGCAAGAATAGAGGCCAAAAAAATATACTTTTTCATATTCATATTGATTGGTATTATAAGAATGGTAAGCTTGATATTATTAATATACACCTACAAGCTTCTCATTAACAACTTTTACAAGAGTAATTCATTCAATTCTTTTTCACTAAGATCTTTGACAACCTCTACAGGCTGAGTAGTAAAAATATTTTTGCGACCGGTTTTTGAAATATTAATCATGCGTTGGACATCATCATTTATGTTCAATAGATCTACCTGAATAATATTTTTTTCAAATTCCCTTATTTTCAGGACTAATTGATGAGCTGCGGAACTGGAGATAAAAGAAATTTTAGAGAAATCAATACAAATCTTTTCCAAATTACGTAAATCAAAGTCAAATACTTCGTCAATAGCAGCCCGGGTTGAAATAATATCATCAAACTTCTTATTCAATTTTATTTTTTTGCTTTTCATTTTCTTCTCCTCTTTAATTAAATAAAAATACATATTTTAAACCCAATTAATTCAATAGATAGTTAAAAAAGTTCTGTAAGCCTTATTATCTTTAAGCTGCAAAGATATAATGATTTCACCCAAAAGATGAAC
>JAGHDB010000218.1 GCA_021160155.1 Bacteroidales bacterium
GCCATAATGATAACCTTTGGTGAAACTTTTCAGTTCACCCTAAATTCCAATGGATTAGTAAGGGGATTTAAAGCATCTGAATCATTAAAACAGAAATTTGACTCTCTGACTAATGTGACAAATGCTCAAAATCAAATGCTGGCGGGGTTAAGTTCCGGAATCTCTTCTGAGAGCGGACTTTCACAAATGCTTCAGGGATTTATGATTCAATATCCTGGCCAGGCGGTAAAAAAGGGCAAAACATGGGAAAAAGAAGAAGAATTCGACCAATTAATACCGTTCAAAACCAAAACAATATATACCTTGAAAAAGTCAGATGCAGACGGTTATCAAATCAATGTGAATAAGCAAATCACACAAAAAGATTCAACCAGTATAGAAATGCAGGGTATGACGATGGAATATGATCTGTCTGGTAGCGGTCAGGGGACTTATACCATAAATTCTGAATCCGGATTGGTTATACATGGGGAAATAGTGACCTCCATTACCGGGTTAATCTCTGTTGATTCACCGCAACTACCTACTCCAATGACCATCCCTATGACATTTAAAACTACTGAAACGACAACTCTGAAGTAAAAGTTCTATCTAATTAAGTAGTTGACTTGTGCCGAGAAAAGGGGATAAAACTGTAACCCTTTATAGTTTTTTCTAAGTATTTTCTCATTAGTTTCATTAGCTGTGGGTTCAATCATTCCGTTGGCTTCGAGATTAAACCGGGGTTTCCCCTGGTACATGGTACCCAACTCAATATTAAACCAGAATTTTCGTCCTTTTGGAAGCGGATTACCCACACCTATTCCGATAAACGGAGAAACCGGCCAGCCTGGTCTGACTTTTACCTTCATATTACCAATATCCTGCGGAGTAATGGTAATGTCACCATACTGAATGTTTTCATTTAATGAAAGATCAAGCCGGGCACGGATCAGATTTATCATTAAACCGCCGGTAAAATAGTACCACGGGTGATAAAAAAAATCGGTTTGCAGATTGATTCCTCCCAACCTGACTTTTGATTGAACCGAGATACTCATATTTTCCTGTTCAACCTGCCGGTTGACCGGAAACGGAAGATAACTGAAACCTGCCCGGGCATTCCAGTTCTCATTTACAGATTTGATCGCTTCAAAACCGGGTCCGAGTGTGCCTGTTTTGAAAGCAACAGCCCAGCCTTCTGACCAATCTACCTGCGGAAATGAGAACCGGATCCGCTGGCCATAACCTGAACCTGAAAAACTTATTAATCCTGATAAAATTAATGTGAAGAACAAATACTTTTTCACTGCCGTATCAATTTTAAACTTTCTAAACCTTCTAAACTTTCTAAACCTTCTTAATCAATCTCTATCTCAATTTCCATAACTTCCCCGCTGCCAATAACCACCTCTTTTCTATGAAATTCTCCCTTGAAATTGATGCCTAATTCATAGGTAGCTCCTTCCCGGGCATTAACCAGATAGGCTACTCCCTGATATACAAATGCCGATTGCCATGTACTGCCTAATTGACGATAATAGCCTGGGAAAACCTGAGGGATATAGCGTGAATTATTATGCTGTGTGTCAATGAAAATTACATGAACCTCTTTTAATGAACTGGTAGTCTTTGGAAGCAGATCCAGATCAACTGCTGAAGAAGAACAGTAATTACTGTATAACAATGGGTCCGGAGCCCGGTAATAGGCATTCGGGCCATTCAGGTAATCATTCCATCGAATGATCAGCTCCCGGTTTCCCGGAAGGTTATTGAGGCGGGCATCCTGACCGATGGGATTCCCTACGGTTATTTGCCTGATAAAACGCACTTCATCTGAAATAACTTCATACACAGAAGCCTGGAAAACATAGGGCAAAGTACGGTATTCAGGAAGAGTATTAAAATGAATGGATAATGGTTCTTTACATAATATATCGTCAATCCAGCCCAGCATGAACAAACCCGTCCGGTTTACCGGGAAATGGGCCAGGATTTTATTTTGGAACGCCTCCAGGTGAATAGTTTGGAGTATTCTCCAGGTACCGGTTTCTGTATCCTGATACCATACATCAAGTGAGTCAGCCGGTGAAATCCGGCTGCCATCATCAGGGTGATATACCCGGTTATCAATCAGAAGGGTGGTATGAAGTGGTTGGTCAAAAAAAGCAGCTTCTTTGTTGTACTCATCACTTAAACCGATATAAAGTGCGGCAGCGGGATATATCTGTCCGTATGACTGGTTGGTTTTAACAGCCATCTGCCCTCCCGGTAAAGATTTAACAGCTACTTCGTTACCGCCAGTAAAATAACCCAGTGTAACCGACAGGGAGCCACCCAGTTCTGCCCCGTGTAAGGTGGTCAGACGGGTGTCTTTCGGGATACTTAGTGAAGCCTGATTCAATGGGGTGAATAGTTCGAGGCTGTCCCCGGTTTGACCGTTTACAACTTGGGTCAGATTTTGTTGATTGAGGATTCCGACAGGAGGAACGGCTGTGGAAAGGTTAACCAATTGAACCTTGACCGGATGAATACCGGTTGTATAAGTAATGACCGGTAAGGATACCGGAAGATAACCGGGATACCGGACATGAAGCATGAATCTGACCGGATTTTCCCGGTCCGGATCCCGGCGGTCAGGATGTAAAGCCAGACTCAGAAATCCGTATGTTGAATAAAAAAAGTTATGCTTTTTACCTGCCAGATCAATCAAATAAGTTTCGTCGGGCCCCGTGATCGAAACTTCAACACGATTGGTATCCAGGCCTCCGATAAGGTCGCCGGTCTGTGCATCCACAAATTGAATATCCCAGGTAGTTGAGACCAGATTAAAATTAAGGCTCCAGGTTAGGTTGTTGAGTCCGTCTTCAAATTTCCGGCAACCCGGTGAGACGATCAGCAGAAAAATTGTGGCCGCGAACAATGGCCTGATAAATGAATAAAAGAGTTTCATAAGCATCGGATTCTTTTCGGAAATAAGATACGTTCATTCTGATAAAATTATTGAACCGGCAGGGTCGACTTTTTCAGAAAGTTCTGAACAAAAAAGCCCTGCTTCAGCAAAGGCAGGGCTTTTGGTAAAAAAAAGCAATATGCTATCCTCCGCAATTAAGATTGAAAGTGAGGGTTTTACTCAGGTTAGTTTCTGTGGAAGGTTCTACCAAATATTCAAAGGCAGGTGAGGGGATCCACGCTCCATCATATAATGCCTGGACTTCATAAACCGTGTTTTGTTCAAGTCCGCCAATTGTCACCTGGTTGCTGGATGCAGAGATGGTAGTCCAGGTTGAAGTGCCTTTCTTGCGATAACGCAGCAGCGTGTTATCCGGAATATTTGCGCTTGTTCCAAGGTCGGTGCAATAGATTGAGACCATAAAAGTGATGGTCAGTAAATCTGATCCGCCACCGGTAGAAGCATTGGGTGTGAGCGGAACTTCAACCGGACTTTCAGCGCAGAAATCATAAGTAATTGGATCCGGAGTTTGCCAGAGCGGGTGTTCTCCTTCAGCAAAAAAAGTAATTTGTATCTGTTTGTTATAGGGATCGCTTTGCAGTCGTTCGGTGTTCAAAACTGACATGATACCGGTTAGTTCAGGGAATCCGGCAAAGTAGCCCTCAGACTGGTAACTTGCATCCCCGCCTACCAGTTGAGCGATCCATCTAAGGCCATATCCCCAACCGGTAGCTCCTGCTTTATCGGCCTGATCGGTCGTAAAATAGATCTCAACAAAAGCACAGGCTGCATCGAACCAATCGATATTCCACCAGCTTAAATGCGGAAGTCGGGTACTGACTTGTAATCCCATGGGAGATGCTTCCACCTGGATGTTGCGTTCGAATTTCCATTCGCCGGTCTCATCATTGTAACTCCAAAAGGGGATAATATCACCGGCCTGAACCGGTTGCCCCGTTTCAGGGTTGAGTACCTTTGTGTCAATTTGTGCATTCAGGTTCAATCCGCCACCTTCGAAAAGAGCTGCTTTTTTACCATTTTGGTCGGTGATGTCAATAGATACAAAACCGGCAGAAACAAAGACACCGGCATCTTCATTTTCCGATTCATTTTTCACTTTGACGTTTAGACCGCCCGGGAAAGCCGACAGGGCATCCTGTTCGGTGGGATTAAAATGAGCCATAGTTACACTCAGTTCCCCTTCAAGAGGTTGTCCCTCTTCATCTTTGAGTGTGGTTCCTTTGCTTATGGTAATATCAACTTCTTTATTGTCCGTATTGATTTTAATGTCTTCTTCTAAATCTCCTCCCGTAGCTGTACCTGCATTCTCTTCGCTTTTTATTGCTACGCCGTCCGGAGGATCTCCCTCATTGACCATCCTGACAATGAAATCAAATCCTCCTTCGGAAACCAGTGTAACCGGGAGTGAAGTTGAGATATATCCCGGAAGCCGGGCAACCAGTGTAAAATCAACCGGATCATCCGCAGTGGGTTTGGCTTTATATGGATCCAGACCCAGGCTTAAATACCCGGCAGCTGAAAAATATTGTGGTTTGCGTTCTCCGGATGTAGTCAATACATTCAGGCTGTCCGGACCATGTACGGTGACCCTGATCCGGTCGTCATTATCAAACCCGATAAGTTCATCTGTAGCAGCATCCAAAAATCTGATCGTGACATTTTTTGATAATGTTCATGTCAACAGAAAGCTCAAGGTCATCGGTATTCAGACTGAATTGTTTGCATCCCTGGCCCGCTACCAGTAACAGGCTCAGCAGGGATAATATCGGAAGTAATCTTTTCAAACTGTTTAGGATTATTAAGGATTAAATAATTCTGAAAGATAATTGAAAAGAGATCATGGGAAACCACTGATATTGTGCAATGGAAGCCATAATCACAGATTCATTATGCTCACTGGCCAAAGGGCCGACAATTCCGTCACCCGTTAAATCAAGTTGTGGACTGCCATAATACAAGGCACCCAATTCAAAATTGACGGATACCCGGTGTTGTCTTGAAAGCGTATTGCCAAATCCCAGGGCCATGTAAGGTGAAACCCGTGTGCCGGGTGTCAGTGTAGCTTTCACAAATCCGACATCTTCAGGCGGAACCATGATATCGCCAAAAGGAAACTCTGAAAGTGAAGTAATGGTTATCGAATGTACCATTTGATTGTACATGATCCCACCGGTCAGGTGGATTACGTTTTTAACGGGATAAAAATCCACAAAAAAACTAACCCCGCCGAATTTGAAATTGGCAGCAGCGTTCAGGTCAATATCTTCTTGTTGAACAGCTTGTGAATAAGGAACGTTCAGGGATGCGTATCCTAAACGTAGATTGATCCGCTCTCCAAATCCTTTAACCAGTTCAAATCCCACCCCGTCGGTGGAGGCTTTCAGTCCAACTCCCCAAAGATCCAGAGGGCCGTATTGTATTGTGTCTCCGGAAACTTGAGCCTCTCCCTGATTCTGTGCCATCAGACCGGCCGGTCCAAAGCAAACAGCCAGTAATAAACATGTAAAAAAATGTTTTGTTTTCATAATCATAAATA
>JAGHDB010000171.1 GCA_021160155.1 Bacteroidales bacterium
ACTCAAGGTTATCCATGGCCGGAGGGATACTCCGGAGGAACTCCTCTTTTTTTTCTATCAATCCTCTAAAACCGAATGCCCCCAATGCCTGGAGCATTCTGATAATCAGAAATCCGGGATAATACAGTTCAAATTGCGATTTACGAAGGCCGGCGATTGCAACAATCTCATTCACATATAGTTTATACAGATGATCTCTGACAGAGTCAGATAACCTGGCTTTCGCATCAAAAAGCAGTGAGGCCAGATCGTAAGCAGGAAATCCCATACGCCCACCCTGAAAATCGATAAACCAGGGTTCATCCTCCCGGATCATGATGTTTGCCGACTGAAAATCACGGTATAAAAAAAAGGATCGGGGAGCTTGGTTTAAGAATTCAACCAATTGTTGGATATCATCTTCGAGAGCTTGTTCATCAAAACGAAAAGCCACCAGTTTTAAAAAGTTGTATTTAAAATAGTTTAGGTCCCAAAGCATAGATTGCCGGTCAAATTCTTTTCGGGGATAACATATGGAATAGTCAAGCTTTTCATGTCCCCGTGTCTGGATGAGCGGAAGCCACCGGATAATTTTCTCAAGAGTCCGGATTAACGGGTGATTCACCGTAAGAGGCTTATTCTCTGAGCGTAATAAACCAAAAAGAGTAATATCCCCCAAATCTTCCTGGATATATGCCGTATGTGCCGTGTTCACCAGGAGCACCTGTGGAACCGGGATGCCGGCATCATGAAAATGTTTACTCAGGTATATGAAAGCGTCATTTTCTTTCACCTCCGGATTAAACACACCCACCACGGTTTTCCGGTTACCTGAGAGCCTCCGGTAGATACGTGAAGAACCGCTTTCCGGCAACGGAACAGATTTAAGCGGCAGGATTCCGGACCATTGCCGGAATAATTCATCCAGTTCGGGTATCCGGGTAATGTTACTCATTATTTAGCGTAACTCACGGCACGGGTTTCTCTGATTACGGTAATTTTCACCTGGCCGGGGTATGTCATTTCATCCTGGATTTTTTTTGCAATATCATAGGAAAGTGCTTCGGTATCTTTGTCATCTATTTTATCACTTCCTACAATCACGCGTAATTCACGACCAGCTTGAATGGCAAATGTTTTAACAACACCGGGATAGCTCAGAGCCAGATCTTCTAATTGTTTAAGCCGTTTGATATATGATTCGACGGCTTCTCTTCTTGCTCCGGGTCGCGCCCCGCTGATAGCGTCACAGACCTGCACGATTGGTGCAATCAATGTATTCATTTCGATTTCATCGTGATGAGACCCGATAGCATTTGCCACTTCAGGTTTTTCTTTATATCTCTCTGCCAGTTTCATACCCAGTAATGCATGCGGAATTTCCGGTTCTTCATCCGCCACTTTTCCGATGTCATGAAGAAGCCCTGCACGTTTGGCAAGTTTGGCATTCAAACCCAGTTCAGCTGCCATGATCGAACAGAGATTGGCTACCTCCCTGGAGTGCTGTAACAGATTCTGACCATAAGATGAACGATATTTCATTTTACCTACCAGACGTATTAATTCAGGATGCATCCCATGAATACCCAGGTCGATTGCTGTTTTCTTACCGGTTTCAATTACCTCATCCTCTACCTGTTTTTCGACTTTAGTCACTACTTCCTCAATTCTGGCGGGGTGTATCCGGCCATCGGTAACCAGCTGGTGCAGAGCCAGTCGGGCAATTTCACGCCTGACAGGATCGAAAGCCGAAAGAATAATCGCTTCAGGGGTATCATCCACAATTATTTCAACCCCAGTTGCTGCTTCCATGGCACGGATATTTCTTCCTTCGCGACCAATAATCCGTCCTTTGATATCATCGTTGTCGATATTAAAGACTGTCACTGAGTTTTCAACGGCCTCTTCAGTAGCTACTCTCTGAATGGTATTAATAACCACTCGTTTAGCCTCCTTTTTAGCAGTCATTTTGGCCTCATCAATAATTTCAGATATATGCGCCATTGCCTCTGAACGAGCCTCGGATTTAAGAGATTCTATCAACTGTTCTTTAGCCTCGGTGGCCGACAATCCTGAAATAGTTTCCAGTTTTTCAACCGCCTGCCGGGTAGCTTTTTCAAGGTCTTCACTCTTTTTATTGATCAATTCGAGCTGTGCATTCAGATTCTCCCGGATCGCATCCACCTCTTTCTTTTTCCTTTGAAACTCTTCAATACGCTGGGAGAGATTCGCCTCACGTTGCCTGAGTTTATTTTCGGAAATAAGGATTCTGCCGTTTTTTTCATTGATCACTTTCTCATGTTCGGCTTTCAATTGCAGGAACTTTTCCTTAGCCTGCAGGATTTTATCTTTTTTTATTATTTCAGCTTCATTTTCAGCTTCCTGGATAATATTTCTTGATTTGTTTACCAGACTGCTCCGGGTGAGATAATAAGCGATCACTGCCCCGAAAAGAAAAGATGCAACTCCAATTATTATATAGATTACCATTGTAAATGTATGTATTGGTTGATAATTCAATTAAAAAAGAACCCGTATTAAATCCCTAATACTTAGAAAAACCCCTTTAAACAGGGATGGAGCGGCCAAATGCATCAGACTTCCACTGGTTTCCAAAGAAACTCTC
>JAGHDB010000255.1 GCA_021160155.1 Bacteroidales bacterium
CCTGATGTTCCGTCATAAGCAATGTCAGCGACATAACCCTCGCTTTCTAAACCCTTTTGAATAAAAGCTGCAACCTTCTTCTCATCTTCAATAATTAATACTCGCATGAGTCTGTCATTTAACGTCATCGAAATATATGCTTAAAAATAAACATTATTACTGTACAATCAGAAAGATTACAATATTGTAATGTAGTGTTAATCAAACATTAATCTAAGTGTAAGCTTCTTGTAATTATTGATCAATATTTTTGATCCGTAACAATAAATCATTCAATCATGAAAATATTGCAAAGCTTAAAACCAAGAATTTTTATATCAATTATCTTTTCCCTGTTATGTAGTATCTCTGTATCTATAGCCCAGGAAAACACTGATCAGGAAAATGTCGAACAAGATAATCTGTTAAGAGAAAAAGCGATCAAAGTCTTTCTTGATATGCGTGGCAACAGGGCTGAACATATAAAACGTGAAATTACATTTATCAATTATGTACGAGACAGAAAGCAGGCTCAGTTGTATATAATGGAAACCCGGCAATCAACCGGGGCTAAAGGATCAGAATATACCATTACTTTGATCGGGCAACAGGAGTTTGAATCGATCAATGATACAATTGTTTACATCTCAAAAGCCTCTGATACAGATGAGATGGTAAGAGATAAGTTGGTGAAACTTTTAAAGCACGGATTAATGCGATATGTTGAAAAAACGCCATTGGCCGATTATATCACTCTTTCATATAATTATAAATCTAAGCCAACAGATGTTATAGACAAATGGGATTATTGGGTGTTCAGCACAAGGTTCAATTATGACATGAGTAAAAGATCATCAAGGAATGAGTTTTCAATTAACGGATCATTCTCAGCCGACCGGGTAACCCCCGAACTAAAAACCAGTTTTTATATTGGATCTGATTACGACAGGGAAAAGTATATTTTCTCAAGTGGGGAAACATATACCAGCATATCACGTTCCCATAGGCTGACCGGACTGATTGTTAAGAGTATAGGAGAGCATTGGTCGGTTGGAGGGTTTTCTTCTATTAACTCATCATACTATTCAAATACAAAATTTGCTTTTGAAATTGCTCCTGCATTTGAATTCAATATTTTTCCTTATTCCGTATCTACACGTCGTGAGTTTCGCTTACTATATAAAGCAGCATACAGAAATGTGTATTACGAAGAAGAAACCATATACTTCAAAACACATGAGAACCTCTTCTACGAGAGCCTTTCTGCCTCTTTTCAGTTAAAAGAAAGATGGGGATCATTATGGGCATCCATGGAAGGATCACACTACTTTCATGATTTTTCAAAACTTAACCTCGATTTCTCATGCAACCTGAACCTGAGGTTATTTGAAGGATTATCAATGGATATTCGAGGAGGATACTCCGCCATCCGTGATCAGTTAGCCTTAAGAAAAGGAGGAGCAACTGAAACTGAAATATTCTTACATCAAAAGGAAATTGCTGAAAATTACAGATTATCAACTGAAATAGGTTTCAGATATACGTTTGGCTCAATTTACAGCAATGTGGTAAATCCTCGTTTTGGCAACGGAGGTCGTCACCATAGAAGATAAATTGGAACATTGGATATGCTACAAAAAACCGCAGGGTAAGTTAAGACATAAAAAAATGTAACATACCATGTGGATTAACCAATAGCATCTTACAATCTTTTCTGTTAATTTTGATTTCTGTCTGAATATTTTGTGATTTTGTTAAAACTTTCACAGCCAGAGCTATTTACAAACTCTCAAAAAGTTCTTACGTAGTCTCTTGCCGGTATGAATTGTCAAATTAGAATATGGAGGTCGATCCGGATCGGATAATTTGATGGACAGTTCATGATCAAGATAATAGGTACTGAGCGTATTTTGATTATTTTTGAATTTGTATGCCTCCTGAAATAGTTTATTATATTTCTAAATACGGGTACCTGGCAATCCTGGTACTGGTCTTTCTGCAGGAAACCGGCGTACCCAATCCGATACCCAATGAACTGGTGCTGATGTTCTCCGGATACCTTTCGTTTAAAGGAGTACTTCTTTTCCCGGTCATTATTCTAACGGCGATAGCATCTGACTTTGTGGGCACCAGTATTCTGTATGTGGTTTTCTTTTTTTCAGGCTCTTTCATTATCAAACATCTGCCCCGGTGGTTCCCGGTTTCGAAAAAGGTACTGGATAATATGAGGGTGCGTCTTTCAGGAAAGGGTAAGTGGAAAATCTTTCTGGGTCGTATTACGCCCTTTATCCGTGGGTATACTTCGGTAACTGCCGGACTCCTTCACATAAAACCGAAAATATTTTTCCCCATAGCCGTGGGCTCCGCCACCCTCTGGAGCAGCGTTTGTGTTTTAACCGGCAGATTATTAGGCGGTTATTGGAGCCTGGTGGATAAAAACATCAATAATATCAAGTACGGTATCCTTGCCGTTGTGCTGACCGTAATTGCAATTCTCGTTTTGCGGTATCTTAAAAGGAGAAAACCTGAGAAATTATAATCCAACAAATCAATCCATTTTGTGTGCATGCCTGCAGGCATGAAGAATGCAGCCATGCTGGTCATGAAGATGAAATAATTGTTAAAAAAATGTATATTTGTTAAATTAGGATATTTGTAAATGTGAAAACACCTCTATTTCACACATTCAAACTGGTTGCTATACTGATTGTTTTTACTCTTAGTGCTTCTCCGGCAGCCCATTCAAAAACAGATACCCGAAAAAATAAATTCAGGTATGTCATACGTTATACCCGAACCGGCAACGTGGCTGTCAGGGATTCTGCCGCATTCTCTGCGAATGAGATTATCCGCCTGAACCGGTTTGAAAAGATCCTGGTTACCGACAATAAGGTTGATGAGTGGCTTCCCGTACTCTATCCTCGCAAGGGATACATTAACCGATACCGGCTCTATACCGAACGCGACCTGGATATTCTGCATCGTAATAAGTTGGCACGGCTCAAGGAGCTGGATCTGATCGCATCCGGAAAAACTCCATTTCAGGATTATCTTGAAAACAAGAATGGTTTAGCCCTCTTTGATCCTTCAAGAGTCTGGCGTTCTGACGACCGTTATCAGGTTAAGATCGTAAGTGCTTCCGTATTAAACCTGCGTTTTGTTCCCTCTGCCGAATTTGATACCATCGGACAATTTGTCCAATGGGACAAGATCATTATTGAAAAAAACTTTGGTCTGGAAAGCCATTGGAATAAGGTGATATGGCCCATGAAAGGATTCGTCAACAGTCAGTACCTTTTTACTGACGAGCAGGTCAAACGACTTTACAATGAGCAACTCATGCAGATCTGGAGCATTGAAGATGCGGTTTCAATATCATCCATTACCCTGGCAATGAATAAGAAAGAACTTGTCGTTTGCCAAAAACATCCTGAGAATAACACCATTATCAAATCAAAAAAAGCTGATTTTATCATCCGGAAAAGCATTCAGTCCGTTGCAGATACCTCGGTGTTAATATGGTGGACCGATCCGCAGGATCCCGAACAGAATAACTATCTCAATTCGGCAACGCTGAACCTGCAAATCAACAACGCCGAGATTCAGGATAATTTCAAAGCCAGATTGTATTGCCGCAGACCGGATGAAGAAGATTACCGCCCGTTGGTATTGGGTAAACCTGAGATCATTAAAGAGGGATATCCAACCTCCTGGATCATAGGACGTAATGAGCACAACCTGATCAAAGGAGCCTACGATTTCAAAGTTGAGATATTTGATGCCGTGACAGGGGATCTGCTCACTACTCAAACAGCTTTCTCCCGCAAGGCACTGAGCAACATTAATTTTGAGAATAATTATGCCCGGAGAATGAAACTGGATGCTTTCATCGCCGTATCCCCCTTATATCTGCCCGTTGAAGCAGACTTTTCAAGATTCGGATTTCCGTGGGGATACAACTTTGAATTTAGCAAAGAGGGATGGCGCCTGGGTTTGGGAGCCGGGCACAATACCATGAAAGCACAATCAAGCACCGGAGCTTTCAACCTTGTGACCAGCAATACCTATATATATGCCAAATATGTTCCTTTCAGATTGTTTAATGACCACCTGGATCTGTTTGTCCTGGCAGGCGGCACTCAGTGGATCACAAAAATCGTTAATGTAAAACACCCCGAGCATTGGGAGTATTATCCTTTGGAAGCCGATCAGGGTTATTACTTCACCGGCGGATGTGGCGCTATGTTTGTCGTAAAGCATCTATTAGTCGGAATTCAATACCAGTTTTACGGAACTCCCTTAGTGGTTTTGGGTACTCCTCTGAATGAGCCTGAAACAAAAGAAGAATTAAGTCACTATATCCCTACGAACCAATACAAATTATATGCAGGCTCCAACCAGTTACAAGTATTATTGGGATACCGGTTTTAGTAAAATGATCAGAAAATCTCATGCGAATTAAAAGCTCTAGTTTCAGATTTGTTTGCATCCTGATACTGGGATCTTTCATGACGACCGGATGTCTCAAGCATGAATTCACAGAACCGCCGGATCCATTTGAACAACAACGTTTGGAGGAGGGATATGCCACATTTGAATTTGGAAGTGGTGAAAATAAAGTCACAATACTCACCAATAAAGATAATGTAACCCCTACGGATAAAGGCAATATCAGGATCCGGGGAACCATCTTCGCCGGTCGCAATTCCCTGATTCCGGTGAGAATCGGCCAGGGAGATTACATCCTCGTAAAACATTTAACCGGAGGTCAAAAGACGGTCTATCTGAATGGTCATGGAGATATACCGCTAAGCAAAGGCTCATTTAAAATGCTGAAAAACAATCACTCCGGTTTTGAATCCTTTGAAGGTTTCGGCGGATATTCTGAATTCACCCTGCCCAAGGTTGGAATCACACAGTATCTGGAGATCCCTACCGCGGACGGTTCTCCCACAGGATTTGCACTGGGTAGCGAATTAGAGGATTTCCCCGTTAATCCCGACCGGTACTACTTTTATTTCTATTATGGAGACCAGGCTGATTTCGTTCTGAGTCAATCCTCCTTTATGGTTGACAAAATGGCGCTGGATCCTGATGACCCCTATTTTTATGTCCATGCCAGTGCCCTGTCAATTCCCGTACTGGATGCTGTTGAGGATGGCGGATTTGCCGTTTCTGTTCAGGGGATGATCCCGTTTGACGTTCCCTCATCACTCAGCTTTGGGAAAGTGGAGAGTTTTAATTTCGGGAATATTATGTTACAGGCCTCAATCAATCTCGAAAGCGTTCTCGAAGTCCCGCTGGTCATACAAGACGCCACCACTGTCATCGGTTTCGGCAACCTGACAGATGGCGTTAATTTCTTTAATGACATGCAGGTTCCCATGACGATCGGCATATACGGTTCTTTTGTGGTTGACATCGGTGGTATTGTTGAGTGGCAGGTTGGTGAAGCCGCTGTATCACTCAGATACGGAGGACCGAATGATTTTAAATTCAGCTATGCCGGGGTTTTTGATAACGACATGAGTATTCTTTCAGCCATCGAAGACCTGACCGGCATTAAAGCCGATGTATCTGCTTTTGATTTTATTCAACCCCCTCAGCAGGTTATGAAGATCGTTGCATACGGCAGCATAGGCTCTAATATCAATGACTGGGAAGTAGGGATGAAATCCCAGTCCTATATGGAATTCCCCCACATCATGACAATTGACCTTGGTGGAGTTGATTTTGAGATCAACCCGGATCATCTCTATTATAATTGCCGGATGCCCATTGCAATTTTCGGCCATATCGGGCTGGCCGGAGAAATTAATAAAAACGGTTCTTTCTGGTTAAAAGCCTACTCACATGCCGGGGTCTCTTACAG
>JAGHDB010000304.1 GCA_021160155.1 Bacteroidales bacterium
CATGAAAGGATTGACTAAAGACATCAAAGGTCTTACTAAAGAGCGCAATAATAAAATACATCAGACAGCCCGCTCTATTATTACTTCACAAATATTTCGATATGAAGACAAGAAAAAAGAAAAAGCCCCATTCACCGCTCTCCGGGATAGTCTGGCACATCAACGAATAAACTATGACAGTCTGTTTGAAACCTATACCCTTTACCAGAAACAGAGAACGGCAAACTATGCCCTGAACCTGGCCCGGACCACGCAAAGTACTCTGAGATCTGCTGCTGACGAGTACCAAATACGAAGCCGGTGGATTCACTGGCACGAGGTTGAGTGGCACAGAAAAATTACCATCGCACTTGCCTGCATAATCTTTTTTCTGATCGGTGCACCGCTTGGTGCCATCATTCGTAAAGGAGGACTGGGAACTCCGGTAGTTGTATCCGTTATCTTTTTTATCTTCTATTATATTATTACCCTGGCCGGTGAAAAATATGCAAAAGCAGGTGTTTTACCTGTTTGGTTAGGCATGTGGGGATCATCATTCATTTTACTGATAGCCGGGATTTACCTGACCATCAAATCTACCCGGGATTCGGCCATTTTGAGAACCGAAACGTATTCAAGGATTCTAAGAAAAGTTCTTGGAATCAACGGGAAAGGCAAGGCAAATGAATATCATGAAAATTCTGCAACTAACCAATAAAGTTCCTTATCCACCGCGTGATGGTGGAGCCATTGCCACGTTGGCCCTGACTGAAGGATTGGCTGCTCAAGGTCATCAAGTGACTGTTCTGGCAATGAATACTACAAAACACCATACAGATGTCAGCCAGTCACCCTCACCAAAGTGGCGGCTTATTTCAGCACCTGTAAATACACGGATTAAACCGTTAAGCGCACTGTTCAATCTGCTGTTTTCAAGATTACCATATAACGGGGTAAGATTCCGCAGTGCAAAATATCGTGAAACACTCATCAGCCTCCTCCGGAAAACTCCGTTTGATATCATCATCATTGAAAACCTCTATCCGGCATTATACCTGAAAGAGATCCGTTCGCACAGCCGGGCTCGGATCATGTTGCGGTCACATAACCTTGAACATGAAATCTGGCTCGGAAACAGGGACAATACCCGGGGATTAAAAAAATGGTACCTGAATATCCTGGCTCAACGTATTAAACGGTTTGAAATCCGGATGGTTCAATCCTGTGATGCCCTGATACCTATTACAGAACGGGATGCGTTGAAATTCAAACAACTTGGCAATCGACTACCCACTTTTATTTTGCCTGCAGGTTTGGATGAAGAGCGTTTGGGTCATCCGTCTGACTCTTCCGGTAAAATCACCCTGGCCTATCTGGGAGCACTCGATTGGTTACCCAACCAATCTGGTATAAAATGGTTCCTGGATAAAATATGGCCCTCTTTAATCCGTAACTATCCGGATCTCGAATTTCATATAGCCGGGCGAAATGCTCCTGCCCGATTTATCCGGCAGCTTCATCATAAAGGGGTCATCTATCATGGTGAAATCCGTGATGCCGGCACTTTCATCAAAGCACATCCCATCACACTGGTTCCTTTATTTGCCGGCTCAGGTATGCGGATCAAAATCCTTGAAAATATGGCAGCCGGTCGTGTGGTGATTACTACTCCGGTTGGCTGTGAAGGAATTCCTGCAGTAGATGGAAAGCATCTTTTTATATGTAGTGATTCCGGTTCATGGATAAATCGTATCCGCCAACTGATCAGCCAGCCCGGCATTATTCCTGCTGTTGGGGAAAATGCCATTACCTTTGTACGTGAAAAATACCTTAATAAAATATTAATCACACAATTCAGCAGATTTCTTACGGAATGGTCGAATGACAGCAATCATCATATTCTGGTTTAGTGTAGCAGCTGTATTTCATAGCTATGTGTTATTCCCGGTGCTCCTCAGGATCATTCACCGGTGGCATCGTGATCCGCAATATCCTCCCCTGCACTCCCCTCCTAAGAAAATCAGCATCCTGATTGCCGCTTATAATGAAGAGGAAATCATTATTACAAAACTTCAAAGTATTCTTGACTCGGATTATCCTTCTGCATCCTATGAAATCCTGATCGGATCGGATGCTTCAACCGATCAAACCAACCTGCTCGTGACACAATTTGATTCACAGCACCCCGGAGTAATCCGTTTTTATCCTTTTAAAACCCGTCGCGGAAAACCAAACATCATGAACCACCTGGCTACTGAAGCTACAGGTGAGATTCTGGTGCTCACTGACGCCAATGTATTGTTTGACCCTTATACACTGACTGAGTTAATTCGTCCTTTCAGTAATTCAAAAATCGGACTGGTAGACACGCAGATGAATAATCTCGGTATGAAAAAAGAAGGAATCTCTTACCAGGAGAAAGCCTATATCTCCAGGGAGGTCAGGATCAAATTCCTTGAAGGATCTCTGTGGGGAACCATGATGGGCCCGTTCGGAGGATGCTATGCCATTCGCAGACAACTATTTGAGCCCATTCCTCCCACATACCTGGTAGATGATTTCTTTCTCAATATGTGTGTGCTGGATAAAGGTTTTTTTGCCG
>JAGHDB010000106.1 GCA_021160155.1 Bacteroidales bacterium
ATTCAGAGGGATATATGATATTATCTTTCGGTTATATAATGACGGGGTTGCTTACCGGTTTGCTATCCACCAGCCCGGCTCGGTGGAGGTGGAAGATGAGACAGCCCGGTTTGTCTTCCCCGAAGGAACACGTGTTTTTTATCCTCGTGAAGAGAGTTTTTTCTCACACAATGAACGCAGTTATATCCATTTGGATCTTAAGGATATCCAACCCGGCGATATGGCCAGTCTGCCTGCATTGTTTGAAGTGCCGGACGGGCCTGATGTCTTGCTGACAGAATCGGACCTGAATGATTATCCGGGTATGTGGATCATGGGTACCGGTAAGGATGAAATCACGGCAATTTTTCCAAAATATCCGGAGAAAACGGTTCAGATAAAAGATCGTAATGTCAAACCGGTGAAACGGGCTGATTACCTGGCCAAAACATTGGGCGAAAGGACATTTCCCTGGAGGGTGATGATTGTCGCTCCCGAAGCAAAAGATCTGCTTGAAAACGAAATGGTATATAAACTGGCACCTCCTTTGAAACTTAAGGATCCTTCCTGGATAAAGCCCGGCCTGGTGGCCTGGGACTGGTGGAATGCCCTGAATGTTTACGGGGTGGATTTCAAATCGGGGGTAAATACGGAAACCTATAAATATTTTATCGATTTTGCTTCGGCGAACGGCATTCCTTATATTATCCTTGATGAGGGCTGGTACAAACCGGGCAGTCTTCCGGATATTAACCCGGATGTGAATATCGAAGAATTGGTACGCTACGGGAAAGAAAAACAGGTGGGGGTCATTCTGTGGGTGGTGTGGAAGACCCTGGATGATCAGATGGAAAAGGCTTTGGATCAGTTTGAGAGATGGGGAATAAAAGGAGTCAAGGTGGATTTTATGCAACGGGATGATCAGTGGATGGTGAACTTTTACCGCAAGGTGGCGCGTGAAACTGCCAAACGTCATTTGCTGGTGGATTTTCACGGGGCTTATAAACCCAGTGGCCTGCGACGCGAATACCCAAATGTGATCAGCCGTGAAGGTGTTAAAGGCATGGAATGGAACAAGTGGAGCAAGGAAATCACCCCGGTACATAATGTGACGATTCCCTTTATCCGGATGACGGCAGGCCCCATGGATTATACCCCGGGGGCTATGGTAAATGCCCATCAAAAAAACTTCCTTGTCTCCTTTGACCGTCCCATGAGCATGACCACCCGGGTTCATCAACTGGCAATGTATGTTGTGTATGAAAGCCCTTTGCAGATGCTGGCGGATAGTCCTTCCAACTATCTGCGTGAACCGGTATGCCTCGAGTACCTCTCTCATATGCCCACGACCTGGGATGAGACCCATGCCCTGGCCGGAGAAGTCGGGAAATTTGTCGTGGTAGCCCGCAGAAAAGGAAATACCTGGTATATCGGTGCGATGAACGGCAATGGTAAAAGAACTGTCCATGTGGATCTCTCTTTTTTACCTCAGGGAACTTATCAGGCGGAGGTGTTCAGGGATGGGATGAATGCAGACCGTTATGCCCAGGATTATAAGAAAACGGAGGAGACCATTCCAAGCGACCGTAAACTGAACATTGATATGGCAGACGGCGGCGGTTGGGTAGGTATATTGAGAAAGAAATAAAATAAACATCTTATCATGAAACGATATTGGCTCATCAAGGCTGGTTTGTTACCGGTCATTTTCCTGATTTCATTGGTTTATGGGCGGGGACAGTTACCAGATCCCCGGGTGCGGTTTGCTGAAGATTTTCTGAATCACCTGGTGACAGGGAAATATGACTCGGCGGTACAACAGTTCGATTCTGTTTTAACAGCCCGGCTTCCTGTACATACCCTTGAAGTGGTATGGAATACCCTGCAAAAACAAGTAGGATCTTTTCAGCAATATGAGCAATATTCCATCGAAACCCATTCTCCTTGGTTTATTGTCTTCTTAACCTGTCGTTTCGAAAAAGCATTGCTGGATTTGAAACTGGTTTATACCAGTGAGCAGAAAATAGGTGGTTTATTTTTTCTTCCTGCACGGCATCTGGACTGGCATGTGCCACCTTATGCCGATACTACAAAATTTCATATTGAGCCGGTAGTAGTAAGAACAGACAGCATTGTCCTGCATGGTGAGCTGACCACGCCGGCAGATAAAAAGATTTATCCGATGGTGGTGCTGGTTCATGGCTCCGGGCCCAATGACCGGGATGAAACCATCGGACCCGACAAGGTGTTCAGGGATATTGCCTATGGACTATCGTCCAATGGTATAGCTGTGATGCGTTATGACAAACGTACCTATTCGTACGGCCAGAAAATGGATCCGGATCATATGACGGTGCGGGAAGAAACCATTGATGATGCGGTGTCTGCAGTGCAACTGGCTGAAAAAATCCCGGGAGCCTCCGCAGTCTTTTTATTGGGACATTCGCTGGGTGCTTATCTGACGCCCCGGATTGCCGGGAAAGTACGGGGCCTGAACGGGATGATCCTGCTGGCCGGAAATACCAGGCCCCTGGAAGATCTGGTACTGGAGCAGATGACCTATATCCTTTCCCTGGACGGCTTGTCGGCAGAAGACAGTGCCAGTCTGGAAAACATCAGGAGAAAAACCGCCTTGGTAAAGAGCAAATCCCTTAGGGCCGATACGCCACGCCGGGAGCTACCCCTGCAGCTCAATGCATCCTACTGGCTGGATCTGCGAAATTATGACCCTGTGGCTACGGCAGAAAAACTGAATAAACCCATGCTGATCATGCAGGGCGGCAGGGATTATCAGGTGACGAAGGAAGATTTTGAGGGATGGAAAAAAGGTCTGGAAAACAGAGAGAATGTTACTTTCAGATTTTATCCCGATCTGAATCATTTGTTTATAACCGGTGAGGGTAAAAGTACACCTGATGAATATATGCAGGAAGGCCACGTGGCCGATAAGGTGATCAAGGATATAACTGAATGGATAAATGATAATTTAACAA
>JAGHDB010000139.1 GCA_021160155.1 Bacteroidales bacterium
ATACGGCAGTATCCCCGAGAATGGTCTCAGGGCGGGTCGTCGCTATAGTAATATACTCATCTTCAGTTCCTTCAATACGATATCTGACATAATATAATTTCGATAGTTCCTCTTTGTGATTTACCTCCTCATCCGAAATGGCCGTCTTTGCCTGAGGATCCCAATTTACCATCCTGACACCCCGGTAGATATATCCCTTTTCAAAAAGATCCACGAATACTTTAATGACAGACTCCGAAAGTTGTGTATCCATTGTAAAACGGGTACGTTCCCAGTCACATGATGCACCCAGTTTTTTCAACTGTTCCAAAATGATCCCGCCATGTTTGTGGGTCCATTCCCAGGCATGCTTCAGAAATTCTTCCCGTGACAGATCCGTTTTACGTATTCCTTCTTTCTCAAGTTTGGCCACCACCCTCGCTTCGGTTGCAATAGAGGCATGATCCGTACCGGGCAGCCAACATACATTTTTACCCAGCATCCGGGCACGTCTGACCAGAATATCCTGAATGGTATTGTTCAACATGTGACCCATGTGCAACACCCCGGTAACATTGGGTGGCGGGATCACTACAGTATAAGGCTCGCGGTCATCAGGCTCGGAGTGAAAAAATCCCTGATCCATCCAGAATTTGTACCACTTCTCTTCAGTTGGTAAAGGATCATACTTTATAGCAATATTTAACCGCGTCATTACGTTATTTATGTTCTTCGAAGGTTGCAAAAAAAGTTTGGTAAAAATAATAAAAAACAAAAACCCACAGATTGTCGTTATTCTTTCATTAATTAATAATTTTGAGGTTTGTTAATGAGGTCTGTTAATTTTAAATCAATGTAACATGAAAAGAGTTCTGTTTTCCACCCTTGCTCTTTTGCTGGCCGGTACCCTGGCCATGGCTCAGTCAAAAAACAAAAAAGATGAGCTGGTATTTAATAACACCATGCATGATTACGGATCAATGGTCTATGGAGCTGATGGTGCTTATGATTTTGTCTTTACAAACACCAGCAAAAAAACCATAGCCCTTACGGATGTAAAATCTTCCTGCGGATGCACGGTACCATCCTGGTCAAAAGAACCCATCAAACCGGGGCAGACAGGTGTGGTGAAAGTAGTTTACAATACTAAGATCCCGGGCACTTTCAACAAAACCGTAACGGTATATTCAACAGCTAAAAATTCCCCGGTCAGACTGATCATCATGGGCAAAGTCAATGCGCAGCCCAGTGACCTGAAACCCTCTTACAAAAAGACCGGCGTGAATCCGAAGATTATGCAAAAAATGGATCAGGAAGAGATACAGGCAGGCCAGAATGGCGGAAAAACATCCGGAGTTACCTTTATTAAAAAAAGCGGCAAAGCCATGAAACTGCCCCCGGGAAAAAGCATTAACGATATCAGAAGAGCAAATTACGAGAAAAAATTTCATCAGAAAGCCAAAACAGTTAACACAAAAACTACCGGTGAAAAAGGTGGCGGTTTTTAACTAACCTCTTACCGGTTTTATACTAAATAAAAAAATGCCCAAACTAAGTCAAAGGGGAGTAGAGATCCCTCCCTCCCCAATTCGTAAACTCGTTCCTTTTGCTGAAGAAGCCAAAAAGAGAGGCAGAATCATTTATCATCTGAATATCGGGCAACCCGATATTGCCACACCTGAAATTGCACTAAATGCCATTCATACATTGGATAAGAATGTGCTGGAGTACTCCCATTCAGCAGGTTATGAATCTTACCGGAGAAAACTGGCTGAAGGATATTGTACTATTGGTATTGAGGTTAACCATCAGCAGATTATAGTTACCACAGGCGGATCTGAGGCTATCCTCTTTACCCTTATGGCTACGATGAATCCCGGAGACGAAGTGATTATTCCCGAACCTTTCTATGCCAACTACAATGGCTTTGCCGTGGCTGCCGGAGTTAAAATTGTACCGGTGACCTCCGGTATCGAGCGTAGTTTTGCACTGCCACCTATCGCCGAATTCGAAAAGCTGATCACTCCGGCCACTAAAGCCATACTCATCTGTAATCCGAATAATCCCACCGGATATCTTTACAGTCGCAACGAACTGGAACAATTACGTCAAATCGTTTTAAAGCATGACCTCTACCTGTTTGCCGATGAGGTGTACCGTGAGTTCTGCTATGATGGCGAAATTCATCATTCCGTTCTCCAGCTTCAGGGAATCGATGACCGTACCGTAATGTTTGATTCTACTTCCAAACGGTTCAGTATGTGCGGAATCCGGGTCGGTGCTATTGTCACTCGAAATACTGATATCATTGCCTCTACATTAAAGTTTGCTCAGGCCCGGCTGAGTCCTCCCGGGCTCGGACAAATCGCTGCCGAAGCAGCAATGGATACTCCTCCCGAATATTTTGAAACGGTCAGAAACGATTACATCGCCCGGAGAGACTATCTCGTAGAGGCGTTAAATACCATTCCGGGAGTAGTTTGTCCCAAACCCAAAGGAGCTTTTTATACTACGGTCCGGTTACCGGTAAATGATACGGAAAAATTTGCCAAATGGATGCTTACCGATTTTGAATACCGGAATCAAACTGTTATGATGGCTCCTGCAGCCGGATTCTATGCCACTCCCGGACTCGGAAAAAACGAGGTGCGTATCGCTTATGTATTAAAACTCGATGACCTGAAACGGGCTGTGGAATGCCTCAAAATCGCACTGGGAACTTATCCTAATCTCTGATCAATCCGCGATAGTCATAGATAAAGTTTGCCACCCACTCAAAGCTGATCGAATACAATAAAGTAAAACCGGTATCATTTCGTTTAAGATATCCCGGTAGGCCGTCAATGTAATCCGTCAGATAATAATGGAATCCCAGCTCAAGACTATGGGTTAACTTGTGTTTCGATGCAAAACGGGTGCCTATGCCAAACATTAAATCATTGGCCATGCGGGTTTTAATCGGATCACTCGTATGATTGGCATTAACCCAGTACAACAATCCTCCTAAACCGGCAAACCCATACGGGGCAAAGCCCGTCATACGGTTGGCAAAATAATATTCAAAATGACTCCCTAATTCAAATATATACGTATCAAAATAATAACCTCTCGCTTCCTTGGATGAATTCAGATCACTACCATAATATAGCATAGGAGAAGCATATAGAGAAATTGCCAGGTTTTTTTTAAACACATACCGACTTCCTATCTCAATAGCTAACCGGGTATTCATGGGATCAACTCCCAAATTATCAAATAATGCCACAAAACCACCAAGATGATCACTACTGCCTCCCACATCACCCAGGTAGTTAGTCGTACCAATACTTC
>JAGHDB010000208.1 GCA_021160155.1 Bacteroidales bacterium
AAACATCTAATTGTCTTTGAAATTCAATGTATTGGTTAATAAAAATCTGTTGGTTCCTCGCTCTATGTATAGCACGGCATAAAGATAGCACTTTTGGGTATACTATTCAATTATCATATTAATATTTTTTGGCATACTGTTGTTTATCCGGTTTTGAATCACCCACTACAGGAAGAGCCCAAACGATTCCATAATCCTTTCATTCACAAATACCCATGCCATTTCACCCATTTTCCACTACATCCCAGCTACCGGATTCACTATCCCAAGATTCCAGTCAGGTTATTTTTTTAATACAGTTTAACTATTTTTCTTGCTGTTATCAATTTAACAGGACCATCAGTCCGGACACCTTAATATCCGCCACAGGGCCGGATCCTGCTTCTTTAATAGAAGCCATGTTTGTTATTCGCTTATCCTCAGGCAAAGCGGCATCACCCACTAACCGGTTATGCCAGGTGTTTGTCACAGCAACACACAACACATTCCTGCCCGGCTTTACATAGTCAGACACCTCGACAATAAACGGAGGTTTCCATAAAACTCCAAGGTCATTGCCATTTATTTTCACTTCAGCAAGATTAGCAACTCGTCCAAGATTAAGAAATAGTTTATCACGCCTTTCTGAAGCAGACAACCTATTTCTATTACGCATTTTTGTTCCCTCCCTGTTTTCAGAAGGTTCCGGTGTGTCGCATGTATCGAAAACAAACCGGAAAAAGCGGGCTGTAACTTCTTCTATTGCATGTTTACATCCCTTTCCTGTATCCTGCCAACCATGAAATTCAGTCGGTTTAAGTCTGCCAAGTGAAATAAAATTTTTACCGTTATTGCTTACAGGCAATCTCACACAGAGATATCCAATCTCGTAATAATGGATTTTACTGTCTTTCTCGGGAAATCTGGCAATAATTTTATTGGTCGCTTTGTTCAGTTCATCTCATCCCTGTGATTGGGTTTATAACCATAGGGCAGGATTCCCGGCAAGATAATTTCGGTTTCTGGTAATTTTTCTCTTATGATGGAACAGATCTTCCATATTCCTTCCGCCAATTCTTCCGGGGGACTTATCTCCAGATAATGTTTGCCGTCCGTATTATTTGTACCAATGAGAAGGATTGCTACTTTTGGATTGATTGCTTCCAAAATGCCATTTTGCAGCCTCCATATCACGTTCTCTGTTCTGTCACCTGAAATTCCCATGTTCACTGCATCCAGATTATCGAGGTACAAATCCCATAAAATTTTTCTGTCGGGATTATCCAAGGCATGGGTAATGGAATTCCCGATCAATATGAGCTTTGGATCAGAGGTTCTGACTTTTTCAAGAATGTGTTCATGACGTTCGCGCCAGCCTTTTTTATCAAGATGGTGAGCAGGGATAACCGCGGAATTATGCTTTTGGGCAATTGCGGGCAGCAATAATACAAACATCAAGAGAACCAGAGATAAATGTTTCATAGCAGGTAGATTAATTTAGTTTACCAAACTTTTAATTTGTTTTTGCCCGGTAACAGGTGTTCAAAGGGGCCAACCATCGGATTTATATTACTCCTCTTTTTATGAAGAAAGTCTGTATCAATGATTATCGGAGAACCATCGGGCATCATGAAAGGTACGCCGGGAATTTTTGCTTTACCAAGCATTTCAGAGGTAATCAGAACTCTTTGCTGTAAAACCCAGGAAGTATCGGCCATTATATCCAACCACCAACCATCCGTTTTTTTCTGTAGACTTAAACCGGGATCAAATCCCGGATCCAACAGCGGTTTTTTGGCTTGTTTACAAGGTTTGGCTTTTTGAAGGAACACATTACCATTCACGTACACGGGCATCCCAACTTTATTGTACTGAGCCAGGCCAAAAAATGCTCCCTTCTCTTTTGGTCCTGTTCTTTCAGGCCACGGAGCAGGGCCGTTAAAACTCGTAAATATATTATTATAGAATCGAACATCGCCACAGACAATTTGTTTTAATCCCTCGATTTCCGTTGAATGTGCCTTAAAATAAGGTGTTCTTCTTTTATTGGGCTGAACATTAATCCGACCGGCAAACAAATTATGTACATAAGCCACACCTTCTGAAATATCTCTGAGAGAATTGGCAGACAAAAACAAGTTATTATCTATGATCAAAGGCCCATGATTTACTTCTAAAAACAAATCATGTGCAGTCTCATTATCATGCAACAAATTACCGGTTACCCGGGTTCCCTGTGCCATCCAGTCGAGCCAGATACCACGCCAGGTTCGATAGATATGATTATTGCTTATGATCATATCAATGGCTCCGTGTATCTTAATCCCGGCCATCTCCATTCCGGAAAACCGTCTTCTGATGTGAATATTGTAAATTTCATTTCCGGAAATAGTACTGAAAATAGCCCCCAATGATCCGACAATGCCGGCCTGTTCGCAGTCGTGTATGATGTTATTTCTAACGATATGACTACCGACATGTTGCTTGTTCCATCCTGATGCCAGTGCTCTTTTCACGGCATCCAAATAACCTTTGGAGCTACTCTCTGATTTATTATCAAATTCGTCGCCATACTTCCCGAGCGAAATCCCGGAACAAACAGAATATCGGATAGTGTTGTTTTCAATGATCCAACCTTTTGACCAGTGTGGACCGATTAATCCTATCTGTTCTGCAGTCGGAGGGGCCCACGGTGTAGCCGCCTGTTCCATGATAAAGCCGCGTACGGTAATAAAGTTTATCCCGGGTTGATCAGGATAAAAGACTGCTTGGCGGACATTGACTTCGACCAGTTCCTTATTGGGATCAACACCTCCGAATTGGGCCCAAATGGTCGTATTTTCATCATTAACCTCGGCATACCAAAGCAAATCATGGGTGGCAGGCTGAAGTACTTCCTCCTTTTTTGCAGCTTCATCTAACCATTTTCCGTTCAAATAAACCGCACCTGTATGATGTAACCGTCCTTTGTCCAAAAACCAGTCACCGGAGATAACATCGGCGAAAGGGTTGAATTTTCCAAAAAAACGATTGGGCAGCACCACTTTCCAGGTATCATTTTCCACCTTCTTCCAACCTTTGACAACTTCCGATCCTTTAATAATGACGGTCTCTCCTACGGCTGCTTGATAGACAATACGTTCGTTATCAGATGCCCCCCCCCTGGGAGGATTAATGCGCTCACGGTAAATACCTTCATGAACAATAATTATATCACCTGATTGAGCAACATTTGCCGCCATCTGGATGGTGAGGAATGGTGAACCTTTTGTTCCGTTATTCAGATCATTACCCGCTTTTGAAACATGATACTCCTTTGCCCATACTTGATT
>JAGHDB010000318.1 GCA_021160155.1 Bacteroidales bacterium
GTCCAGGAAGAAGTGGCTCAAAACGGCCACGCCATCGAATGCCGGATCTATGCCGAAGATCCGTACCGGAACTTCATGCCCAGTCCGGGTCGCATCCGTCACCTGACCGAACCACTCGGTACCGGCGTTCGCCAAGATGGTTATGTTTATCCCGGTTTTGAAATCCCGATCTATTATGACCCGATGATCTCAAAACTGATCACCTGGGGAAGAAACCGTGAGGAAACTATCAGCCGGATGACCCGGGCACTGAGCGAATACAAGATCACCGGCGTAAAAACTTCTATCCCGTTTCTCTCAAAAATCATGAAAACCCCTGATTTTGTCAACGGAGCTTACGATACCGGATTCATTGAAAAGAATCATGACCTGCTCTTCGACGAAGAGCCGTGTGATCCCTCCTGCGAAGACAGGGCACTGATCGTGGCCTATATTGATTATCTGAACCGTATCGGCCAAATGCAGCCTTCAGGTAACGGTAAAGCAATAACCCTTAATCCCTGGAGACAATACGGGAAAGCCCAAAGTATCAAACGTCTCTGACCCTTAAATACTTTCTATGCAACTCGAAATCAAAGCTAACAAAAGAATGGCCGAAGTGGAGATCCTCGAACAATCGGGATCCCATTATAAAATAAAAGTGGATGACCTGGTTTACGATATTGATCTGGAACGGGTCGGCAACGGGATCTACTCCCTGTTGATGAACGGCAAATCATATGATGTCGAGTCTTTTGCCGGAGAAAACCCCAAAAAGCTTACCGTCAATACTTTCTATCAAACAGTGGAGGTTGAAGTGGTGGATGCCATGACCCGGTACCTGAGGGCCAGGCAATCCGGGAATCATGCCGCCGAAGCCAACCAGATCCGCGTACCGATGCCCGGCAAAGTGATCGATGTACTGGTTGCTAAGGGAGATACCGTAACAGAGGGACAAACACTGGTGATTGTCTCGGCCATGAAAATGGAGAGCGAATACAAAGCCGGTAAAGAGGCAACCGTGAAATCCGTTAAGGTGAAACCGGGCGACACGGTGGACAGTAATCAGTTACTGATTGAATTGGATTAAAAAAACTTGTTATGACGCAGAAAGATAAATTCACCCGGTTGGAATCAAAAATGAAAGAGGCCGAACAGGGTGGCGGAGAACAACGAATCGAGAAACAACATAAAGCCGGTAAAAAAACCGCGCGTGAACGGATCATGGATCTTGTTGATCCGGGTACTTTCATTGAAATCGATAAACTGGTTACCCATCAAACCCATGATTTCGAAATGGATAAAAAAAAGATCGCCGGAGACGGAATGGTAACCGGTTACGGCCGTGTTGACGGACGGCTGGTCTATCTCTTTGCCCAGGATTTTACCGTTTTCGGAGGCACCATGAGCCGCTCCAACGCCGATAAGGTAGTCAAGATCATGGATCTTGCCGTAAAAATGGGTGCGCCCGTGATAGGTCTAAATGATTCGGGAGGCGCCCGGATCCAGGAGGGCGTACGCAGCCTGGCCGGTTACGCCGACCTGTTTTACCGGAACGTCAGGGCATCCGGCGTGGTGCCGCAAATATCCGCTATCCTGGGTCCCTGTGCCGGAGGCGCCGTGTACTCACCGGCCCTGACCGATTTTATCCTGATGGTGGACCAATCCTCTTATATGTTTGTTACCGGTCCGGATGTGATCAAAACCGTCACCCACGAAAATGTCACTAAAGAAGACCTGGGAGGTGCCATGACACACAACTCCCAAAGCGGTGTCGCCCAGTTTGTGGCTGAAAATGACGAACAGGCCATGATGATGCTCCGTGAACTGCTCTCATTTATCCCCTCTAATAATCTCGAAGACCCTCCCTATAAAAAACCGACCGACGACCCCCTGCGTACCGATGAACAACTGCAGGATCTGGTGCCCGATGATCCCAATAAACCCTACGACATCAAAGAACTCATCACTTCCGTGGTGGATGACCACCATTTTCTGGAGGTACAACCTTTCTATGCCCGAAATATCGTGGTCGGATTTGGCCGCCTCAACGGATATACCGTAGGGATCACCGCCAATCAGCCTGCACACCTGGCCGGATGCCTCGATATCAACTCCTCCATCAAAGCCGCACGGTTTGTCCGCTTTTGCGACGCTTTTAATATCCCGCTGATCACCTTCGTGGATGTTCCCGGCTTTCTACCCGGTACCCAACAGGAACTGGGCGGGATCATCAAACACGGTGCCAAATTACTCTACGCCTTCTCTGAAGCTACCGTACCGAAAATCACCCTTATCACACGTAAAGCATACGGCGGCGCATATGATGTGATGTCATCCAAACATATCGGAGCCGATATCAACCTGGCTTTCCCCGGCGCCGAAATCGCCGTGATGGGGCCCGAAGGCGCAGTGAACATCCTCTACCGCGACCTCGATGAAGAGAAACGACTGAAAGCCGTGGATGAATACAAAGAGAAATTTGCCAATCCTTACCGGGCAGCCGAACTGGGCTATATCGACGAAATCATCTTTCCGAAAGATACCCGTAAAAAACTGATCGAAGCCCTCGATATGACCCGCAATAAAAACTTCGGTAACCTTCCGAAAAAACACGGAAATATCCCGCTTTAAACGAATTTCACCCCCGTGGCAACTTCCATTTTTAACCGGTATTTTCCATATTCTGGAACTATCTCGGACTGAAGAGCGCTGTTTACTTATTGATTCTCAGGTGAATAAATAACTCGGTCCACTGTTTGCCTGTCATTTGATCTATAATAATGTGAAAAAAATGACAGGCCATATGAAAGCAAAAAAAATTTATTCAAAACGGATAAAACTCATCGGCATTACGATGATGCTCTTTTTATCCGGCCAGCTGCTGGTGGCGCAAACCAACCCCGATCCGACTACACTCTTAATGAGCCGCTTCGGTGTGGATCTGCAACTTCAGCCCCCCCATGACGGAGGGACCAATTATTCATTCGACTGGCAAAGTTTTGTACCGACCAAAAATACCGCTACCGTTGACTGGGTTGAAGCCGACTGGTACGGGAACTGGAGTCGTGCCAGTTTCAACTATGCCACCGTACAGCACCCGAGCTTCGATGGCAGTGACGACGACTGGTATCCCTCAGGCGGTGAATTATATGATGTGGAAGCATTGTACTTCGATAATGACGACGACTACCTCTACATCGCAGTGGTTACCTCCGTGCCTTTCGTACACTATTACGACAGTATCGATTCAACCGACGTGGGCGTATATGACCCCCGGTTCCCCACCTGGGTGCGTCCGGGTGACCTCTCCCTGAACCTTCACAAAGGAACGGCACATCAGGAACGATATAACCAGGAATGGTATTATAATTATGGAGTGGATCTGATCCATGAAAACCGCGACCATTTTCTCTCTTACGGCGGTACCGAAACCGCAGATATCCGGGATCAGATCCTGGGTAATAAAC
>JAGHDB010000284.1 GCA_021160155.1 Bacteroidales bacterium
CTATCCCAATCCGGCCAGGGGAGTAATCCATATCCGGGCAGCCCGGATAAACCGGATTGTGATCCGGAATTTATCCGGGGAAATTATCCGGATAATGGAAAATCCCGGTTTATCAGCGGGAGAAATCAGGTTGCCGGTTGGGGATTATCATCCGGGGATTTATATTGTGGAGGGCGAAGGAGCCCGTCAATACTACCGTCGGCGGGTGATTATTCTATAGGTTCACCGAGGCGTAACAGGATACTGACCGAGTGACTGGTAAACCGGTTGGGAACCCGTGCCGTAAACGGTATTTCAAACAGATAACGGATCTGCAGGTTATCCAGTTGTACTCCGGCCAGAAAAGAAAATCCCTCTTTCCAGCGATAAGACAACCCGGATTCAAATGAATCTCCCACCCGGATCAGGGTATTCAGATGAATCCCGGCGCCGTTGCGAAAGTTGTATTTCAGATACACCGAAGGTTCGAATGCAAAATTACGGGAGAATGTAAACCGGTATCCCGAATAGAGATAGGTAGTGGTAGCCAGATCCGGATTTAGACTGACTTCTGTCTGTTTCGGAAAGGAGTATTGTCCGAATTTCACGGCCGAATTGAGAAGCTGAACGGCGGAAAAACCCAGGTAAAACCGGTCGGTATAATAATGCATGCCGGCATCGACATCCAGAAACCAGAGACTTTCAGACGGTTTGGCGATCAAAGGATCGATGATCGTGGGATCGGGCAGTACAAATCCGGATTTATTTAAACGGTATTGAAAAAACAACGGGGCCACTCCGAATGACAAGCGCCCGGGACCCAGGAAAATCTGGTAGGAATAATCCAGGTGAAAACCGGTATGACTTACGGCGCCGTATGCGTAATTAAAAAAACCACCCCCCAGTCCGATCCGGCCGAAGCTGTTCTTTCCCTTATTTCTGAATCCCCTCGGGGTATAAAAGATCCCTTTGGAACGGAGCCGGGTGTGATAGGTTATGTTTTGCGAGGCAGGCGCCCCGTCCCATCCCATCCATTGTTGCCGGGCATTCAATACCAGCGGGGCATATCGTTCGGTACCGGCGATGGCCGGATTCATCAGAAACGGGTTGATCAGATACTGGTCGGTCAGCGGATTGACCTGTCCGTTTGCTTTGTTACCCGGCAGGAGCAGCAAACAAAAAAGAACCGGCAGGCACAGGTTTTTAATCATTCTAATGTATAATAGTTACGGCGCCACTGACCGGTGGCTGGGTGATGTTGTAACGGATGATATAGAAATAGCTTCCCATAGGAAGTAAATTGCCGTCGGTATCGCGGCCATCCCAGGGAACCGGGTAGCCTTTTTCAGACTCATAAACTTTTCGTCCGAACCGGTCGAATACCTGCACCAGGGCATCCGGAAATCCGTTCAGGGAGGCGATGATCCAGGTTTCGTTGATCCCGTCGCCATTAGGGGTGAAAGCATTAGGAATTGAAAGGGCTACATGACCCATTTCAAGGGTGACCAAACGGTAACCGGTACATTTATGTGCATCCGTGATCCATACCGGGTAATCGCCCAAAGTGAGGTTTGACCGTTTGCGGCCGGTTTCGAGATCCGACCAGAGAATGTCATAAGGAGGATTACCGCCGGAGATATTCAGGATCAATTCTCCGTCGCTACACTGATCACAACTCGGGGAGATCTGTTTGTAATTGATCACGATCTCGGCAGGTTCCCGGATTTCAACCGGATGCGGGTACCGGACAGTGCAGGCTGAATCCTCAGAAACCACTACCGGATAGGATCCGGCATCAAGATGTTGAAAATACCCCTGGTTTTCACTGAAAGAGACTCCGTCATCGAGAGAAAAAGTATAGACACTCCCTTCACCGCTGGCAAATATTTTTATCTCCCCGTCGGATTTTCCATAGCAGGAGATGTCATTGGATACGATAGAATCGATTTTCAGCAGGTTCGGATCATTCACACGGATGCCTACGCGGTCGCTATTGGTACAACCGTCGGTGGTGATGGTCACTTCGTATATACTGGTTTGGTTTACAGTGATCTGCCGTGTGGTATCCCCGGTGTTCCACAGATAGCTGTCGGCCTCACCGGCATCCAGCGTGAACGGGGATCCTTTACATACAGCCCGGTCGCGGCCCAATTCGATTTCAGGTACGGGTTTAAAAACAACCCGGATGGTATCATGCAGCACACATCGATTGGTATCCGTCACCTGCAGCGTGAGAATAGAGTCGTTCAACTCAGAGAATTCAACTATTTCAGTAGTATCTCCCGTGCTCCAGTTCCATTTTATAAAATGCGATCCGCCGTCGAGTTCCACCGTTTCACCTTCGCAAACCGAGCGGTCGGTACCCAGATCAGGCAGGGTATAGGGGAAAATACGTACGGTATGGGTGGCAAAAGCCGAGCACTCTTTACCGTCGGCGCCCACGGTGGTGCCTTTGACCACATATTCGGTGTCTTTCCAGGGGGTGACAATCAGGGTATCCAGGTCTTCACCCGGGAAAAGTTGCCATTCATATACATTGGCTCCTTTGGCAACCAGCATGATCTCGGTGCCCGGGCACTGGATGCTGTCACCGGATGCTTCAATCTGTACATCCGGCGCACCGATCTCACCGACCGGGATATTCATCGGGAGACTGCATCCGGTCTCTTTAGAGATGACTTCAACCTGGTAAATATCGGCTTTCAATCCGGATCTTACCGGATCTCTGAAAGCGGTGTCATCCAGCCAGTGATATAAATAGTTATCCGGGTCATCTTCCGTGCGGAGAGTAATCTGGCCGTTGTCGTTTCCGCATGAAGCCTCAATGACTTCATAATTGACCACCGGCAGGGGTTTTTTCATGACATAGGTTGAGTCGATGTTGAAACAACCGTTGTAATGGGTTAGTTTCACCCGGTACCATCCTTCCGAATTGATGGTCCGGTACCGGACC
>JAGHDB010000062.1 GCA_021160155.1 Bacteroidales bacterium
CAAAGTTGTTAAATGTAGCAAAAAAACCCTAAATTTATCCGGCTTTCTTAATAAATTTGAGTATGAAAAGAATCCGGATGGTGGATATACAATCGCAGTATCAGCGATTGCACAATGACATAGATGCAGCGATAAAAAAAGTGCTTGAAAGCGGTGTTTTTATCAACGGAGAGGAAGTTCGTGCCTTCAGCGATGAATTAGCCGCATGGCTGGGTGTGCCTCATGTAATCCCCTGCGGCAACGGAACAGATGCTTTACAGATCGCCCTGATGGCACTCGGACTTGAGCCGGGAGATGAAGTCATTACTACTAACTTCACCTTCATCAGCACGGTTGAAGTGCTGGCACTCCTCCGTCTGAAACCGGTTTTGGTTGATGTGGATCCCGATACATTTACTATTAACCCGGATCTGGTACGACGGGCCATTACCCCGAAAACCCGTGCGATAATCCCTGTCCACCTCTTTGGCCAGCCGGCCGATATGGATCCTCTGCTTGAACTGGCTAAAGAAAATCATCTGTATATTATTGAGGATAATGCACAATCCCTTGGCGCAAAATACATTCACCACGACGGAACATCCGCTATGACCGGATCGATGGGGGATATCGGCACCACCTCCTTTTTCCCCACCAAACCGCTGGGAGGATACGGTGACGGAGGAGCCCTTACAACCCGCGATGACCGGCTGGCTGAAAAAATCCGGATGATTTATAACCATGGCGCCCGGGTGAAATATTACCATGATCTGATCGGAGTGAACTCCCGGCTCGACACCCTGCAGGCTGCCATCCTCAGAGTGAACCTGCAAAATCTGGATCAGTTCATCAGGGCACGTCAGCAAGTTGCCGCCCGGTACAACCAGGCTCTGGCCGGTGTTGACCGGTTGCAACTACCCCGGGCAGCACCCTATGCCACCCATGTCTATCATCAATATACCGTTGTTGTAAAATCCGGTAACCGTAACCGGATCCAATCCATGCTGAAAGAACGCGACATCCCCAGTATGATTTACTACCCCGTACCCCTGAGCCTCCAGAAAGCATTCACTTCGGCCGGATACCATAAAGGAGATTTTCCGGTAACCGAATACCTTTGCGATCATGTTCTCTCCCTGCCCATCCATACCGAAATGGAAGACGAACAAATAACCTATATTACCGGTATCTTAATTGATATCCTGAACTTATGAAAGAATCCGATACCTTTATTCATCCCACCGCAGTGATTGACGAAGGAGCCAAAATCGGCAAGGGAACCCGTATCTGGCATTTTTCTCACCTGATGAGCGGATGCCGGACAGGTGAAAACTGCAACATCGGGCAGAATGTAATGGTTGCTCCCGGTGTGGTTCTGGGTAAAAATGTGAAAGTTCAAAATAATGTTTCAATCTATACCGGGGTAACCTGCGAAGATGACGTATTTCTCGGCCCTTCTATGGTGTTCACCAATGTGATCAACCCGCGAAGCCAGGTCAACCGCCGGGGAACCTACATACAAACTATCGTAAAAAAAGGAGCTACCATCGGAGCCAATGCCACCATCATCTGCGGAATCACCCTGGGTGAATACTGTTTCATCGGCGCAGGTGCCGTGGTAACCAAAGATGTACCGCCCTACGCCCTGGTGACCGGAAACCCGGCCCGGCAGACCGGATGGATGAGCTCCTACGGACACCGGCTCAACTTTGATGTCCACGGACAGGCAACATGCCCTGAAAGCGGCGAAAAATACCAACTCTCTTACGGCAGAGTCAAAAATATTTCAAAATGAAACAATTAGTCCTGGTAACCGGGGGAACCGGATATATCGGATCCCATACCGCTGTTGAATTGCAGCAAAGCGGATATGACGTGGTTATTGTAGATAATCTGTCAAACAGCAACATTGAAGTGCTTGACGGTATCGAAAAGATCACCGGCATCCGTCCCGCTTTCGAACAATTCGACCTTTGTGACACCGATAAAGTCACCTCTTTCTTTAAATCCTACTCCGGCCTGCAGGCGATCATCCATTTTGCTGCTTTTAAAGCGGTAGGCGAATCCGTGGAGAAACCCCTGATGTACTACCGCAACAACCTGGTCTCCCTGATGAATCTCCTGCAGCACATGGACCAATACCAGGTACCCCATCTGGTGTTCTCATCCAGTTGTACGGTTTACGGACAGCCGGAGGAGTTGCCGGTTACCGAAAAAGCCCCCATCCTGCCAGCCGAAAGTCCGTATGGCAATACCAAACAGATCTCCGAAGAGATCATCCGGGATACTCTGAAAGCCAGGCCCAATCTGCACTCTATCGCATTACGCTATTTCAACCCGATCGGCGCGCACCCGTCGGCCCTGATCGGTGAACTCCCCCGGGGCATCCCCAATAACCTGGTCCCCTTTGTCACCCAAACAGCCGCCGGATTGCGCGAAGAACTGAAAGTATTCGGGAATGACTATCCCACTCCCGACGGATCAGCCATCCGCGACTATATCAATGTGGTGGACCTTGCCCGCGCACATGTGGTGGCTATTGAACATATGCTGAATAACAAACAACACCGGAATTTTGAATTCTTTAACCTGGGAACCGGAAAAGGAACCTCCGTGCTCGAAATAGTGAAAACATTCGAAAAAGTAACCGGTGTCCCCCTGAAATACCGTATCGTGGGTCGCCGCAGCGGAGATATCATACAGGTCTGGGCCGATACCCGGCTGGCTAATGAAGAGCTGGGCTGGAAAGCCGAACGGTCACTTGAAGAAACCCTCCTGTCGGCATGGAACTGGGAAAAACACCTGCGAAATATAACCGACTAAATACCAACTTGCTCAATGAATTTTAAAAAAATAATTCTGATCACCGGCGGGGCCGGATTCATCGGTTCGCACGTGGTGCGTCTGTTCGTCAATCAATATCCCGATTACCGGATCATCAACCTGGATGCATTGACCTATGCAGGTAATCTTGAAAATCTGAAAGATGTTGACCGGGCACCCAATTACCATTTTGTCAAAGGGGATATCCGGGATGCGGAAATGCTGGATCAACTGTTTCAAAAATACCATTTCGACGGGATCATCCACCTGGCCGCAGAGAGCCATGTGGATCGTTCCATCACCGACCCCATGTCATTTATCACCACCAATATCGTGGGTACCGTGAACCTGCTGAATGCCGCACGCAAACTTTGGCAGGATCACTTTTCCGGAAAACGGTTCTACCACATCTCAACCGACGAAGTGTACGGCTCACTCGGCTCCGAAGGATTTTTCACCGAAACCACCGCCTACGACCCGAGAAGTCCCTACTCCGCTTCAAAAGCCAGTTCCGACCACCTGGTCAGAGCATACGGGCATACCTACGGACTACCGGTAGTACTGACCAATTGTTCAAATAATTACGGGCCTAATCAATTCCCTGAAAAACTGATCCCGCTGGCTATACATAACATCCGGAATAACAAATCCATTCCGGTTTATGGCGAAGGGAAAAACATTCGTGACTGGTTGTACGTAGTAGATCATGCCCGTGCCATCGATCTTGTCTATCACCGGGGCCGCAACCTGGCTACCTATAATATCGGCGGACATAATGAATTGCGGAATATCGATCTCATTCATACACTCTGTGAAATTATGGACCGTAAACTGAACCGGGCACCCGGTACTTCCGCAAAGCTGATCACCTTTGTAAAAGACCGCCTCGGGCACGACCTCAGGTATGCCATCGACGCCTCCCTGATCCGTCAGGAACTGGGTTGGAAACCCGGTCTGCAATTCAAAGAAGGACTCGAAAAAACAGTTGACTGGTATCTGAATAACGAAGAGTGGATGACACGCATAACCAGCGGGACTTACCAGCAGTACTACCGGCAACAATACGAAAAACGGTAATTTGAACCGGACTTTCTCTATGCCTGTTACCGGAGATCCCGGATTTTCCGGATCATCCGGTCTCCCAGTTCGGATTTACGGATAATATGCTGCCTGATCGCAGCTACGGATGGGTTTTGCTCAAAATCACCCCTGACCTGCTCAAAATCTTTCAGCTTTTCATCCTCCCCGCCGTCGGTCCCGAATCCGGTTTTTGCCGATAAACGAAACTCCTTACGGGCATCCTCATAAAGCATTTCATCCAGATCAACTACCGCCTTCTTCCAGATCTCAATGATGCGGATCATATCATCCGGCTGCATCTCATCAACAGTTTGATTGAACTCCCGCTCAAGATAATCCCTTGCCCAGGTCCACTCCATCTCATAATACCGCTCGTGCCAGAGCCTGAATTCAGCCTGTATCTCATCCAATCGGGTTATCTCTCCCTCTTCCAGCCGGTCTGAAAAACTATTGACCAACGCTCCGGGCACAATCAATCCCGACAGGTCAACCCACTCTCCTTTACCCCATGCTGAAACCGGATCAAGCTTGGCTTTCAGGTTTTTAAAATCCTTTACACTGTTTTTTTCCAATACGGATATTAAAGAATTACCTAAAAATTTACGGATCCCGATGGTGTAAAGCCGTATCCCGCGCTCAAGAGCCGATCGCGGAATTTTGGTGTTTTCATAAAAGTAATACTCCGATTTTTTCCCGGATGCCTGCTGAAGATTCCCGAGGATCTCCCTCCCCCGCCACATCTTCTGAATGGTAAACGGACTCAATAAATTATAGTTGATCTGATCCAGCAATACGGGATCTTTCCGGCGGTCACGCCGCGGCCATTTCTGTGCATCCCGGATGGTACCAACCGACCGCAGGTTCACGCCGGGAGCCAGGATACTTTCATCATTATTTTCAACCAGGTAAGAGAAAGGCAACAATGAAGTATCCGAATTCTTATAGTGACGCCCCATGACCAGGGTAAACGGACCGACTTTTGCCGGCCAGAGCAGATAAGAATCGCTTGTGGTTTTTGAGCCCCGCTCGATGATGCCCTGGTGAATCGGACCGAGTTTATACATGTGATTGCTCTGGTTTGATCCGCTGCCTGCATTCAGAAATGAGAAAAATCCCGAGATCAGCAGAGTGGATTTATGATGCGTTACGGTGTACGGACCGGCGAAAACAGCACAAGCCTCCCCGTGAAAACCGATACAATTGGCAAAGAAAAGAGAATTTTCGGCAGAATATTGCTTACCCAATTCCACCCCCTGCCCGATAAAACACCGCTCCAAAATCACTCCGTCATTCAGTACCGCACCCGAAGAGATGATAAAATGCCTGGCTGAAAGATTAAAGCCCAGCCTGACCGGGTCATCCGCACTGGAATTGACCGATCCCTCCTCAAGCAACGTAACGCCTTCAATATGAGTATGGGCACCAATGCGTGTATTGTAAATACATTCGGTATTAATAATTCTGGATCCG
>JAGHDB010000338.1 GCA_021160155.1 Bacteroidales bacterium
GCTGGTTAAAACTGTCGGGTAAGGAAAAACAACTGACCGAAGAGCAAATTGAAAAGGAGTATCCCGATTTTGCCAGTAACCTGAAATGGAGCCTGATCAAAAACCTGATCATTAAAGAACAGGAACTTAAAGCCGACGAAGAAGAAATTAAAAAACAAGCCATCACCTCTGCTTACAGACAATACCAGCAATACGGCATCTATCAGGTTGAACAGGAACAACTGATTCAACTTGCCGAAGCCTATCTGAAGGATGAGAATGAGCAAAGGGCGCTGGTGGATATGATTCTCGAAGATAAAGTGATCGATTACATCAGGACACTGGTAAAAGAGGATGAGAAAGTACTCACCCTTGAAGAATTCAAAAAACTATTCGATTAAAATCTTTTCTCATGGAACATAAAAACGAGTTTAAAAAATTTGCAACTCACCATCTGGGAATCAGTAGTCTGAACCTGGAGCGGTATCAATCGCTGTATGATGCGTATATTTCCCCCACCATCATTGAAGAACGACAACTCAACGTAGCTTCAATGGATATCTTCTCGCGTCTGATGATGGATCGTATTATTTTTCTCGGCGCACCCATCGATGACGATGTAGCCAATATCATCCAGGGCCAGTTACTCTTTCTTGAATCCACCGACCCTGCCAAAGACATCATCATCTATTTCAATACCCCGGGCGGTGCCGTTCATGCCGGAATGGGAATTTATGACACCATGCAATACATCCGGCCTGACATTGTCACAATCTGTACCGGTATGGCAGCCTCAATGGGAGCTATCCTGTTAACCGGCGGCACTAAAGGCAAACGTTCGGCATTGAAGCATTCGAGAATTATGATTCATCAACCCCTTGGCGGCGTTGAGGGACAAGCAGCAGATATTGAAATTCAGGCCCGGGAAATCCAGAAACTCAAAAAAGAACTGAATGAAATACTGGCCTATCATTCAGGAAACCCTTTGAAAAAAATTGAAAAAGATACCGATCGTAATTTCTGGATGACTGCTGAAGAGGCTAAAAATTACGGAATGATTGACCAGGTATTGGAAAAAAATAACGGGAAAACCGATTAATTCTAAGACACAATTCTATGGATAAGTGCTCATTTTGCGGCCGTGCCCGTGATGAAGTAGATCTGCTGATAGCAGGAGTGTCAGGTCATATCTGTAACCTCTGTGTAGAGCAGGCCTATAATATCATTCGTGAAGAGCTCCGCCCTGAACAAGAATTTGATCTTTCCGGCGTGGCCCTGAAAACTCCTGTTGAAATCAAGCGATTTCTCGATGATTACGTCATCGGCCAGGAAGAAGCCAAAAAAATCATTGCAGTAGCAGTGTATAATCACTATAAAAGGCTCGGTCAGAAAGTCACCAAGAATGATGTGGAAATCGAAAAATCCAATATTATCCTGGTTGGAGAAACCGGTACAGGTAAAACCCTGTTGGCTAAAACAATAGCCAAAATGCTACATGTGCCTTTTACTATAGTTGATGCTACGGTATTAACTGAAGCCGGATATGTGGGAGAAGATATAGAAAGTTTGCTGACCCGCCTGCTCCAGGTTGCCGATTATGATGTCAAAGCTGCCGAACGGGGTATTGTATTCATTGATGAATTGGATAAAATCGCCCGGAAAAGCGATAATCCTTCCATTACCAGGGATGTGTCAGGTGAAGGAGTACAGCAGGGTCTGCTGAAGCTGCTTGAAGGATCCGTAGTAAACGTTCCTCCGCAAGGTGGCAGAAAACACCCAGAACAAAAGATGATCCCGGTGGATACCAGAAATATTCTTTTCATTTGCGGCGGAGCATTTGACGGTATTGAGCGAAAAATTGCCCAGCGGTTAAACACAACTGTAATCGGTTATGGTGCCCAGAAAGCTACTGACATGATTGACCGGGAAAACCTGATACAATATGTGGCCCCTCAGGATCTGAAAGCATTCGGACTGATCCCTGAGATTATCGGCAGACTGCCCGTCATAACCCACTTGAATCCTCTTAACCGGGAGGCACTCAAACGGATACTCACCGAACCAAAAAACTCCATCACCAAACAGTATATCAAACTACTGAAGATGGATGGAATTACGCTGAGTTTTGCTCCGGATGCACTGGATTATATTGTCGATCTTGCTATCGAGTTCAAACTTGGGGCTCGGGGATTACGTTCTATCTGTGAAGCTATTATGCTGGATATTATGTTCGATCCCCCGGTTAATAAACAACCTTCTTTAAAGATCACACGCCGAATGGCTGAGAAACAGATGTCAAAAATCACGGCCACGCGTTTGAAAGCCGGTTAATAGCTTTTGCATCACCGTTTCGCTTAAGAATATAAAAGGTAAAACCCGGATGTTCCGGATCCTTTGAGGGATGCTCTTCACGGAATACCTCTTTCCACTCCCCGGTTTTAATCTCAGGGAAAAAAGTATCCGCCTCGTAATCACGATTAACCACCGTAAGATACAAACGATCAGCAACCGGGAGAAACTGACGGTACACCGACCCGCCGCCAATAATAAAATTTTCCTCTCCGACAACCATCTCC
>JAGHDB010000289.1 GCA_021160155.1 Bacteroidales bacterium
CCTGTCTGCCGTACCGCATCTAAAGGTATGGGAAAAGAGTAAAGTGTCTGTGCGATATCATTATGGAACCAGTCGTAGGATTTTTGATCTGGTGGTGGAGGCGGATCCGGGGTGGGGCGTAGTGGTGAAAAGAAAAAAGAAAGGGTACAGCCTGGGTGCCCATGGATATGATCCGGCCAATCCGGATATGCATGCTGTTTTTTACGCGATGGGTCCTGCTTTTAAAACCGGTTACCTGCAACCTGCTTTTGAAAACGTGGATATATATCCCTTATTAACCTATATCCTGAAAATAAAACCGGTTCAAACGGATGGATCGCTTGAACCGGTTCGTGGTATGTTAGCCCACTAAACGAGACTGGTAGTCAAGATTCTTTAACCTTTGACCTTATTGTATGGTTATTTTGTCTTTCCAGATCGATTTTCCCGACCGGATGACCATCTGATACACTCCTTTAGCCAGATTGCTAATATCCAGTGTTTTAACCAGGTCACCACCATACGTTTCAAATTTATAATCCGATACCTGTTTCCCATCTATCGAAAACAGTTGCATGGATACCGTACCGGGCTCCGGATCTGTTAAGGTTACTGATATCCGTTCGCTGGCCGGGTTGGGATAGATTTGAACGATCAGGCTGTTTTCAAGCGTCAAAACGGAGGAGGTGTTCACGAATAACTGGATGTCATCCACACCGGCTCCCCAGGCTTGTTCGTTGGAGTCATTGTAATACAATCCAACCTGGGTACCATCTACCAAAGCTTCTTCGGGCAGATTAACCTCAAAATCAGTCCACTCCCACCCCAGTCTGCTCGGAGCGCTCAAATCCGCCAGTTTCACCCAGGCGCTGTCGGCAGAGACACGGTAAACCACCTGCAATTTATCGTAATTACGGTAATTACGCATGGTATAGCGGAATTTAAAAGTGACGGTTTTACCCGTATAGCTACTCAGATCAATGGACGGAGTATAAAGATAATCTGTTACGTGCAGTCCGGGAACGGTACTGCTGTTGATGCCGAAGAAATGGCTCGAATCCCCTTCAATACCCAGATCCGCCGCCAAACCGTATTTCCATCCTTCGATCGTATACTTGGCATTCCATCCGGCATTACCCCGTTCAAAATCCTGACTGTAATCCAGTTCGATAGGTGCCAGTACAGTGGCGAAGGCCACATTGGAAGGATCTGATTCATTGGTGCCACCATAAATTGCAGTGACCCAATAATGGTAAGTAACATCTTTTTCAATATTCAGATCTTCATAGGAGGTTCCGTTGACCTGTGCAATTTCGACGCTGTCGCGATATACTTTATATCCGGTAATGGTCTGGGCATAGAATGGGGCTACCCATTCAAGGTCAATAAAGTCTGAACCTGTGGTGGCCGTGAGGATGGTAGGAGGCAGTACGGCATCCGAGGGTGCCAGCTCAATTTCCCACATACCACGACCAAAGGTAGAGGCTCTCAGTTTACTTGCGCTACGATCCATCCGGTCATAATAGATCTCCAGTTCACTCACCTCAACCGAAACCGGAAGGCCTATACCGTGCTGAACCCAGTCGTCCATATCGGCATCCTTATAATAGACACCGGCATCCGTACCCACATAAAGTCCTTCGTTACTGGTTTTATCATAAACCACATCATTAATAGGGATATTGGGCAGTGACCCCGAAATATCTGTCCAGTGTATTCCTTTATCTACGGATTTATAAATTTTTGAATTCACCGTAATATATACTGTGTTGGGATCATAGGGATGGCATTCAATGTCTGAAGGAGTACGTGACACAGGCAAATTCCGGGTCAGATCACTCCAGGTTGGATGATCCATCAGGTTATCAGTGCGGAACAGTTTATTATCCCCGCGGGCAGCATATAAAACGTTGAAATCAGCAGGTGATTGCTCCAGTTCAGCCATATTCACATCGTTCCGATCGGCCAGATTATTGGAAATTTTCGTGTAATGGATGGTTCCCTGGCTTTTAACCGTACGGGTCATCCATACGTTTTTCATGCCGACAACCAGAATATTGGGATTGTCGCCGGAAATGAAAAACGGGGTTACCCAGGCTCCTTTCTCATCGATCCCCCCCGTGTTTTCACCGGCCACCCTGCGACTACTGCCATTGCTGATCCAGCGGGTAATGGCACCATTATAAATTGTGGAATAGCTGTACCGGTCGTCATAAGGATCCACGGCACACTCCATACCATCACCGCCACCCGTATTCACCCAGTAAGTACCCATCCAGGTGGCACTGCCGTTATCCTGAAATCCGGTGATTGTTTTATGAGAATTGGTATTACTGACACCCAGTTTGTATATCTGCCCGATACCCAGCCCTTCACTGATTTCGGTCCATGTACCTCCATTGTTTCCGGTATGATAGATCCCGCCGTCATTACCTGCATAGAGTTCGTCATTCACGGGGTTATAAGCAAAGGTATGCTGATCGGCATGTACCTCGTTGGTACGGTCGCCCCACCAGTGTCCGGTGATGGTCCAGTGCCGGCCGGCATCATTTGATCGCCAGAGATTTACTCCACCCACATGTACAATATTTGGATTATGGGGATCTACATGGATATCCAGGTCATAACCCGCCTGGCTTTTATCGTCATTACCTTCGTAGGCATATCCGAGAATGTTTGGTGTGTCAGACTGAGTCACAAAGGTTTGACCGAAGTCCCGTGAAAGAAAACAACCCTGAAACGGGCCACCGCCGGCTACTACGTAAACCAGGCTGTCATTTGCCGGAGTTACCCCGATTACTTTACGCCCGCCGGCAGTAAGTCCCTGGTCACTACCGATCAGAGTCCAGGAATCTCCCCCGTCTTCGCTGCGATAGAAACCGGTATTGGCAGTACAATAAGCTACGGTCATGTCGCCGGGCTTGAATTTTACATCCCGGTAATTGGCTGAATTAGCGGAGGTACGAACCCAGGTTAGTCCCCCGTCGGTAGTTTTAAAGAGACCACCGTTGGCAGCTGCCAGAATAATGTCGGGGTTGGTTTCATGTGCGGCAAACATGCCTACGGTGATTTCGCCCATTCCGGTGTTGGAGAGTTCCCACGTATCTCCTCCGTCATTGCTGCGCATCACTCCGATTCCCCAGTCAGAACCCCCGTCACGGTCACCGGTCCCGATCAGGATCTGTTCAGGATGGTCGGGATTGACAAAAATAGCCGACACACCGAGGGTGGGGAGGCTGTCGGTAGTTGTTTCCCAGGTAACCCCGCCATCATGAGTTCTCCAGAAGCCGCCTGATGGGGCGCCGATATAAATGGTAAGCGTATCGGTAGGGTGAAAAGCGATCGCGTTGATACGGCCTACCCCAACGTATCCCCCATAATTATGGCGGGTCTTAGGTCCGAGTTCCTGCCAGATTGCCACACCTGATTTAAGGTTCCCGGCAACCGGATGTTCCTGAACATAACGCTCATACTCTTTGAAAGTTTTACCGGGCTTAGGAAAAGTACCATCGGGATTAATACGGCTTTGCCAGTAATATTCCCATCTTTTAAAAGGCTTGTATCCACTGCCCCGGGTGATCTCACGACCCTCCCAATAGGTATAGAATGCTTTCTGTATTTCAAAGAAATTGCCGTTCGGATTCAGCATCATTTCCATATAATGCGGGTAAGCGGCATAATCGGCGGAAGTCAGTTTTTGGCTGTTCTGAGCCTGTAGCAGTGCACCAACCAACAGACCGCCCAACATCAGAATAAATAAACGGTTTTTCATAATTAGAAGAATTTAGTGATTGATTTGGATTTGCAAATTACGAAAATGTAACATTATTCACACCCACACCCACACCCACACCCACACCCATTTCGTAGCTCCACCAGGACTCGAACCTGGATCTATAGTTCCGGAAACTATCATTCTATCCCTTGAACTATGGAGCCATACAAATTCACACCCACACCCACACTCACACTCACACCCACACTCGTACTCACACCCTTTCTCACTCTCTCGTAGCCCCACCAGGACTCGAACCTGAATCTGAAGTTTAGGAAACTTCCGTTCTATCCCTTGAACTATAGGGCCGCTCAAGCGGCTGTAAATTTAGTAAAAAAACACCACTGCACAATTTGCGGGAAGTTCAGTCGAAAAGCTCATGCAGTATC
>JAGHDB010000120.1 GCA_021160155.1 Bacteroidales bacterium
CAATATAATGATGAGAATATTCGAAATGAAGCCATAAATATTTTTCTAGATTGTCATCGTTGCGATGTAGATTATATCCGGCGTGAGCTTCCTTATGTAAATTATGTACGTGACCGACAAGAAGCGGATGTACATATTCTGATTACACAGGAATCAACCGGTTCAGGTGGCAAAAAATACCGTATTCATCTGATTGGCCAGGGTCAATTCGAAGGTATTGATGACCAGGTGATTTATATATCCAGTCCGGATGACACCCGGGATAAAATCAGAGAGGGTTACACACGAATGCTGGCTATTGGCATGATGAAGTATGTCGGACAGACTCCTTTGTCAAGACACATCAACATCAGTTACGATTTGGCAACCACGTCGGCAGGTCAAAAGGAAAAAATTGTGGAAGACAAGTGGAAAAGCTGGGTATTTGACATCGGCATGAGTGGGCAGTGGGATGAACAGGAGACCTATAACAGTCTTGAATTTGAAAATGATATCTCTGCTGAAAAGGTGACTCCCGACTGGAAAATAGAATTTGCCGGTAATTACGATGAGAAGTTACGTAATTATAGAATTGAAGACACTATTTATCGTTCTGAGAAAACCAGTGCCTCTTTCAGGCATTTATTGGTTAAAAGCATCACCGATCATTGGTCGGTTGGTGGCCGGGCCTCATTTTCAACAAGTTCGTACAGTAATACTCAATTCAGCTGGTCTGTGTATCCTGCCGTTGAATATAATGTCTTTCCTTACGATCAGTCGAGTCGCAAGCAGTTGCGTATTCAATACCGGGTGGGATACGGATATACTTTTTACCAGGACACCACAATTTATGATAAGATCAAAGAGGGATTGTTTGGTCAACAGTTATCCATTGCTTTAGGAATCAGACAGCCCTGGGGAAGTCTCAACGGTTCATTAAGGGGATTCACTTATCTGCATGACTGGTCAAAGAACAGCCTCAAAATACAGGGGAGTGTCTATTTCAGGGTTTTAAAAGGACTTTCATTGAAAATTCGCGGGGATGCGGCCCTGATCCATAATCAGCTTTCATTGCCTAAAGCGGGAGCTACACCTGAAGAGATTTTACTACGTCAAATACAAATTGCCAGTCAGTACGATTATTCTATACACATCGGATTCAGTTACACCTTCGGTTCAATTTACAACAATGTAGTCAATCCGAGGTTCGGTGATCGTTATTAAAAGGTGATTCAGTTATCTAATCCGGTTTAATCCTTTGATTAACAGATCGTCTCTTCTTATTCCCCTAAATGCCAAAAGATTAAAAATAAACGCGATCAGTGGCATAATCGTGATGAATCGTATATGCACCGTTGCATCAAGACTTATTGAAAGTTTCCAGCCGTAAAGCGCAAGCATACCCAACAGTCCGATCAGCAGAATCATACAGTAGATTGTCAGCCTCATTTGGATATGACGCTTGCGGTACAAAAAAATGGATATCAGCGGAAGCAAGGTTACCAGGCCAATAAGAATTTGCAAAGAGACCGTTCGTAATTCAGGATCCTTTTGGGTATCTGTTAAAATTCCGTTATCAAGCAAGGTCCACATATGACCATCAGGTTGAGTAAAGCTCAGTAACGGGAAAAAAAATATCAACAGCGCCGAGATAAAGGCCAGAAAAAGATAAATTGTTTGTGTTCTTTGAATCATCTGAACTGTTTTTCGCAAAGTTATAGTTTTTTAAATAGCTTTGACATTATGAAAAGAAGTCATGCCTCATCAGAGTTAATTGTTCACCCGGACGGCTCAATTTTTCATCTTAAACTTAGACCTCAGGATTTGGCTGACACCGTTTTTTTAGTCGGAGATCCGGATCGTGTCAGCATGTTTGAATCTTTAATGGACGAGATTCTTCACGAAAGCCATAATCGTGAATTTGTCTCTGTTACCGGAAGGTATCGCAACCATAAAATAACAGCTCTCTCCACGGGTATAGGAACAGACAATATAGATATTGTCATGAATGAACTGGATGCTTTGGTGAATATTAATTTGGAAACCCGTATGGACCATACAAATCATCATAAACTGCGACTGATTCGTATTGGCACTTCAGGCACGATACAAGAATCAATTGCACCGGGGAGTTGGTTGTTATCTCGTTACGTTGTAGGTCTGGATGGTTTAATGCCTTATTACCAAGACGGACGTAATTTACCCGGTCATGAAGTATCAGAACATCTGATCAGTGACATGCCATGGCCTGAAATGCTCCCTCTCCCCTACTCCGTTGCCCCGGACGAATCTCTGACACGTCTTTTTGATCAGCGTGTTATTCGGGGTATTACCCTGTCTGCACATGGATTTTACGCTCCTCAGGGCCGGTTTCTACGTTTGCAACCGGCAGTTCCCGGTTTCAATGAAATGGTATCCCGTTTCAGGTATGGTGAGTTAAGCATCACAAACTACGAAATGGAAACATCTGCCTTATATGGGTTATCACAATTAATGGGTCATCAGGCAATTACGGTATGTCTGATTATTGCAAATCGTTTTCGGGGTGATTTTCTTGAAAAGTACCAGGAACAAATGCTGAAACTGATTCAATATGTACTAAACGTTCTTTTCCCTGTCAATGAAAAGTGAATATGAAGAGCTGACTCCCCTGCTTAAACTACTTGACGATCCCGATCCTGAAGTGGTTACTGCCGTTCAGAACAGGATATTGAATATAGGGAAAGAGGCAATCCCTTTTTTGGATAAAATTTGGAAACAGACTGATAATCCTGTAATTTTTAAAAATATAGATTTTTTGATCGATCAAATCAGAACTCGTGATTTGAAACAAGATTTCAGCAACTGGTTTTCAGATCCGGATACTTCATTAATTGAAGGATGTCAGTTGCTGGCCAGAATACAGTATCCCGAACTGACTGTAGACACGGTCAGAAAATTAATATATCCCATACAGAATAAGATCTGGCTTGAACTCAACCAACACCTTACCGCCTTGGAAAAGATCAACATTTTCAATCATTTCTTCTATGATGAATTCGGATTCAGATTGAATACTGAGAATCCTGATCTGCCTGGTAATCATTTTATTAATCAAGTATTAGATACATTTAGGGGGAATACTTTTTCGATTGCCATGTTATATATTTTATTGGCACAGGAACTGGGATTACCCGTTTATGGGATAAAAGTATCCGTGAATATTCTATTAGTATACCACGACATTCTTTTCCCTTCACCTGTAAAGAAAATTCCATCAGGAGCCGGTGTATTGTTTTATATCAACCCGGTCAGAAAAGGAACGGTGATTGGCTACAGGGATCTCATGTTTTACCTGACACAAAACAAGCTGCCAAATGGTCCTGAACAATTCAGGGCCAGTACTTATCAGGACCTGATCTCCATGCAACTAACACGTCTAGCCTCGGATTACCGTTTTTATGGAAACCAAAAACGGGCAAATTTGGTAGATGAATTACGCCTGTTACAGGCAAAATAAAACAGAATTCTTCCTATTTTCTTTTATCTCTAATTTTTATA
>JAGHDB010000077.1 GCA_021160155.1 Bacteroidales bacterium
CGATTGCCTCCACGGCCCCGCATCCGGTTACTGATCCTGGCCAGCATGGGATCAATATAAGCATACACTTCATAATACCCCGGTTCGGGAAGCACCGTAACCCATTGAACCGTACGGTCGCCGTCTCCTGACCGGATGTAATATCCTGAATGGATAAACTCGCCGTATAATCCTGATGAAGTGATGGCGGTCCATTCAAGAGGCGGGCGCCAGAACTGAAGTGGTTGATAGGGAAGTTCTTCATCATTTTTATTGACATTCAACCATTCAGCGAGCCTGCTTCGATGCTCGGTATGCAGCAGGGAAAAGCCGGTATCTTCATTATCCACAATCTTTTCACCGGGACTGGCCAAAGTTTTAATAAGCGGTATGGAACGAATGCCTTCAAAAGCTTTATAGGATCGAATCTTTTCAACTTCCGGAAAGGGGAAAGTCATATTACTGGGAATGTTTTTTGACACCAGGGTATTGATAGATAATCCCCTGGGTTGGTTATCCTGAATAATTCCTACCTGTATCGCTTCCCGGCTTTTCAAATGGTATAACCGTTCATTATTGATATCACGACCTGTAATCCCAAATCCGATTTGGCGGATGTTCCCTCTTCCCCGTCGGCCGGCACGGATGGTAACCAGCACAACACCTTCTGCATCCGTAGGATTTGAGATATTAAAAAGTACCTGAAACCGTGTATAATCTCCCTCTTTCATTTCAATTACACGGGTACCGTTAATTAAAAACCCCGGTAGTTTGGTAGTCTGATACCATTCAGCCAGATAGGAAGTCAGATCTACGCCGAATTCCTTTTGATAAAGCTGAATAAAATTTTCCATTGTGAGTGACTGAAACCGGTACTCCTGCATCAGGTTCTCCAGGAATCGGCTGAATTGTTTCACTCCTGCAACCGATTCCATATAGGTAAAAAGATGAATACCTTTTGCCTTAATTACTTCTTTTATCAGACCAGGATCTTTTTCCCCGATTAATATTTGGTGCAAAGAGCGGTTCAATAGTGCCATATTGGCTTTTTCCGTTTCGGAGATACCACCTGACATACCTCTGAAAAAATTGGAGGTGCTATTCGCCTGGTTATTCAGGTAAGCTTCTAAAGACGAATTTAGTACAGGATATTTAACCGACGTCAGATGTATCCGGTAATTCAAAAACATCGGGAATATCGAAAATGGATGTTCCTGGATATTCCCGGAGAAGCCGCCTCCTCTACGGCTCATGATCATTCTAAAATTCATCACTCCGGCAGCAGGTATAAAATTTTGTATAATAAAATTACGCAAAATATTGATCTGTAATTCTTTTTCTGAGAGCCCCTGATCACGATCTTTATTACGTGCCGCCTGACGTTTGAGTTCCTGAGCAAAATCCGCCCGGTTGAGTACTCCTGCCATTTCGGGAAGCAGGATCATTTCAGGTTGAATGACATCTCTGTTCTCAGTCCATATTCGGGAGAAAGTATAAAATTGTATCGGAACCTCAATCATGCGGAATCTTGAAAAGGGATATTTCATGGCCAATGAGCGTTCTACATCATTACGAAGTTCACGCAAAATATCCGGTAGTGTGTCTGCGATATCAGTAAATACGGTTGAATAATAGTTGTGATCTGCTTTGCGGTAAAGCTCGAAATTCAAGCTATCCACCTGTAAAGTACTTTTATGATACGGACCCGCCACGAGCGTAAATCCACTCAGTGGTTCTTCGGGAGAAAAGATCCAGGTCTGATTTTCTTGCCGGACAGTTCCCTGCCCTACGGGGATAAGATTATTATCCGTTTGTAAAGAGACAGTATAATAGGAGAAATTCCAATCGGGTTTTACTTCCATTGCTGAACCGAAGGCCACACCCGGAACAGGATACCAGTATGATTCAGGTGTAAGAAGCAGAAAATCTTTTTGCACAAAGGAAAATCGTTTACGAACAGAGAGACCGAAATTCGGACTATATTTTTCACGCAACTGATCGGGAGCCACATCCAGATAACAAATCCGTTCGTCAATGGTTCCTGAAATTGAAAACAACACCCGTAGCGTGTCATTTCGTACCAGAGGTTCCTTCAAATCTATAAGAACTATTTGATCCTGACGCTTAAAAGTCTGTGCGGTATGGTTGACCTTTATTTCATTCAGTTTTAATCCGGGATTCAGCGTAAAAACCAGACGTTTCACAGGAGTTCCGGATAGTGAAGTCAGTTTGGATTCGGCTTCTATCCGGAGTGAATCAGCCATATGATGAACTTTCAGATTTTCTGCAATTAATTTCAGATGAGGGTGTTTGGCATATTTGTCATTTAATTTCACCATCTCTTCCCTGAACGACCGGTCAGAAATATCCCGCAAAGCGTACTTCACCGCCAGGGTAATTCCCGAGATCCCGAAAAGCACTAAAAAAATCCATGCCAAAACAGTCCTCGATCTTGACTGGGGAAGCCGCTTCATCAAAAGGATGCTACCCAATATCATTGCCAGACCGAGAAATAAATACAGAGCGCGTTGCTGCAGTAAAACAGGTTCAAAGCCAAAGCCGGAAAGCTCAGAACGCATAAAAGGCAAACGCATCCCGATAAAATCATAAAGGAAATCCATCCGGTCTTTTGCCGCAAAGAGTACAAGGCCAACATATCCGAGTAAAACAACCAGTGCAATAGCCTGATTACGAACCAGTGACATGACCAAAAAAGCCAGGCCCATAATAAACAGCAGAGAGGGCAGGCTGATAAGTAATGGATAGTATAAATAGGCCATTATATCCACATGGGTTCCGGGAACTGCAAAATTGATAGTTACTACCATGGTAAGTACTAACAGATGCAACACCAAAAAAACCAGCAATACACCGATGGTTTTCCCCCAGATATAATCCCAGTTATTCATTGACCGGGTATAGATTACTTCGGTTGTATCCAGCTTTTTATCCCTTCTGAGAAAATCAATTGCGAGGAAAATGGCAATAAAGGTTTGGGCGACATTGAGCACCATGATATTCAGGTAAGGGATATTCGAGGGCATAGCCAGTAAAATCCAGTTACTCCATGACTGGGTAAGGCTGCTGATATTAAAAGGAAGGAGCCAGAACAGCAGCAGGATCACAAAAATTCTGAAAAACCAACTGCGAAACAGCAGCATGGCTTCAAAACGGGCAATGGTGAATATGGTTTTCAGGGTTCCCATGATTTAGCTTTGTTCGTGAGATTGAATCACATACTCCATAAAATAAACATAGGCATGTTCCAGATTGGGTTCAATCACCCTGGGATTGTATTGATCCAGCCGGTCAGCAACCAGTTGTACGTCCCATCCATTTACTGACGGAATAGTGGAAATTACCTGGTATTTTTCTTTGATCTCTTCAAATTCAAAGTGGGAAACCGATACCTGAAATACATGGTTGCGGGCCATTTCGAGAAGGCGATCGGGAGAACCTTCATAAACCAGTTTCCCCTCATTAAGCAGGGCCATATTATTGCATGTGCTGGAGATATCCCCCACAATATGAGTTGACAGGATGATGATCATCTCCTTTTCAGCCATTTTTGAAAGCAGATTTCTGAACCGGATTCGTTCATCGGGATCGAGGCCTGTGGTAGGTTCATCCACAATTACGATTTTGGGATCTCCTACCAATGCCTGGGCAATTCCGAGACGCCTTTTCATCCCTCCTGAAAGACGGCTGGCTTTCCGGTCACGCACATCGAACAAGCCCACCTCTTCAAGCAATCGTTCTACTTCTTTATTTCTTACAGCTTTGTTCTTTAACCCGGCCAGACGGGCAGAGTAATCCAAAAACTCCCAGGTACGGTATTTAGCAAAAAAACGAAAATCCTGCGGGAGATACCCCAGGATTTTTCTGATCTCTTTTCTGTTTTTATTTAACTCCTTTCCGTTGACGTAGATATTTCCCGCACTTGGTTTCATCAAGGTCACCAAGATTCTCATCAGGGTAGATTTCCCGGCACCATTAGGACCCAGGAGACCAAACATCCCGTCTTTGATAGTCAGATTAATCCGGTTCAGGGCACGCTGCCCTCCATTCCGGTAGATTTTAGTCAGCTCTTGAATTTGAATCTCCACGTAAGCAAATTTGGTCAGTTTTTAACTTTGATAAATGTATAACGATTTAGTTTAACAACCACATTGTTAAAAAAACTTAAAAACCGGCCCTGTATTAAACCATTATATCCTGTGATTACCTCATTGCATTCCGGTTTTCTTTATTCTCTACCGGATACTGTCACGAAC
>JAGHDB010000202.1 GCA_021160155.1 Bacteroidales bacterium
CTCTTTGACCATCGCATTGAGATTCTTCTCAAAATTGGCAATGTGGTAATTCAGCTGCGTGATGGCGATTTTCATTATTTCAGGTTGTCAGGTTAGAAAACAATTCCGAATGTGATCCCGGCCTGGTTCAGGCGAACATTATCGTGAACCGGCATCCCGGCATCTTTGATAACATCAAGAAAAGTATTCTTATAAAACAGGGTGAACAGCAGTGCCATACCGTTACCCAGTGAATAATTGATTCCCGTGCCCAGGTGGTAAGCCAGGTTGAATCCGTTGATCTGATGAGCATAAGGTTCTTTCCTGATGTTATTGTCGGTGGCACTGACCAGTGACTTGATGTTGATCCAGGGATCCAGTCCGAATTCCGTTCTAAAACTGACATAACCGATTTCACGGCTCATCAGCTTGAGAGCAAGCGGGATCTCTACATACTGCAGATGGTATTTGATTTTTGTCCCCGCCTGCAGGGTATCCAAGCCGGTGATCCGGTTCAGATAAACCGGTCCCCCATAGCTTATCGCCCCACCCGTTTGGTTGAACCGGAGTCCGAAAGAAAAAATATAGTGTGGCTGAAAGTAATAATCGGCCATTAAACCGGCACCAAAACCTACTCCGATGGTTCCGGGATCAGCCTGTAACTGATCCGTATGGAGCCATTGCACATGAGGGCCCGCCACGACGGAGAAAGTAAATCTCTTATAATCCTGCTGGGCGACCACTGACGAAAAAAAACCGGCAAGTGCCGCAATAATCATGATAAGCTTTTTCGTTTTCATGAGGATGTGCTGGTTTTTATTAATTTTATCAATTGATGCATCATAAAATGAGACGTTATTCTTTCCGGGTAAATTTAACCATTCCATTCATATTTTTAATCACTTTTGCCGGGTGTCATTCTCCGCAACCCTCTGAATTGAAATTAATCCGGTTTGACCGGATGATATTTTCTGTGGATGCTGATACACTGGCCCGTTATATCAGAAATCAATATCCCGAAATATCTCCGTTTCTGGATCTATATAATGAATATGTACTGCGGATCGGTCCGGATACCCTGCCGGATTATGCCTCCACTTTAAGGCGTTTTACTGATGACCCGGTGATGATTGAGGCACACAGACTGACCGACTCGGTTTATCCGGATCAAATTTTTCACCAAAAGATACTGGGCAGGGCACTTGCCACTTACTCCGGCTGGAAACATAAAAAGCCTCCCGTGGTCGTAACCTATCCATCAGGATTCAACCAGGCATTTGTAGCATTACCCGGTATTCTGGGGATCGGACTGGATCAATACCTGGGAGCGGATCAATCCTATTATGTTGACCTGGGTATTCCAAAATATATCCGCGATTACCGAAACCCTGAAAACCTGGTTCCGGACGCCCTGCGCGCCTGGATCCTTTCTGATCTGCGTCCCCCGCAACCCGGGAGCAACCTGATCACCCAGATGATCTATCATGGAAAAGTTCTTTACCTGCTTACCCGGTTACTTCCCGGGCCGTATAAGGAAATGATTTTCAGGTACTCTTCCGAACAATTTAATTGGCTTGAATCGCATGAGAAAGCCATGTGGCAGTTTCTGGCAGAAGAGAAATACCTGTTTAGTACCGACCGGATGACCATCCGGAGAATGGTGGAAGAAGCCCCGTTTATCCGTGAATTCGGATCAGACTCTCCGGGCCGGTGCGGAGAATGGATCGGATACCGGATTATCAAACAATATGTACGTCACACCCATATTTCCATCCCCGGTCTGTTGGCCCAACAAAGCGTCACCGAAATCCTGGACCGTTCAGGATACCGTCCTTGATTTATTATTGTCGGAATTCAATTATTTTTATACTCATAAAACAAAAACCTGCTTGAAATTGTATTAATCAATAAAAATCATGAAAAGAAACGCTGTTTACCGTTGCTCCGTTTGTGGCAATATTGTTGAATTACTACAAGTGGGCGGCGGAACGTTAACCTGTTGCGATCAGCCCATGGAACTTCTTGAAGAGGCATCCGCAGATACTACTGTTGAAAAACATGTACCCTTTATTGAAACGATAGAGGGGGGATACCGGGTGAAAGTCGGCCAAAACCAGGATCATCCTATGGCAGAAGCTCATTACATCGTCTGGATTGAATTGCACACCGATCAGGGTGTGTTCCGTAAATTTCTCAAACCCGGAGATGCTCCGCAGGCTGATTTTAAAGTGGGTAAAGACGAAAAAGTTACCGGCGCCCGCGAGTACTGTAATGTACATGGGCTGTGGAAAAAGTAAGGTTTAGAAGGTTTAGAAGGTTTAGAAGGTTTATATATTATGTTGAATAGTAAAGTTGAAGATGCTTTAAATGAGCATATTAATGCTGAATTTTGGTCGGCTTACCTGTACCTGTCGATGTCGGCCTACCTTGAAAGTGAAAACCTGCAGGGGTTTGCCAACTGGATGCGGGTTCAGTGGCAGGAGGAAATGGCTCATGGCACCAATAATGTGTTACAATGGTTTGTGTCTGAACAGGTTGAAGAAGAAGCACATGCAGAAAATATCCTGATGCAGCTCCGTATGATTGAAAGTAAAGGACAGGGTATGCTGATGCTTGATCGTGAACTGGCGCAAAGGGTATTTACAGATCCGACAAAAGCATAATTCAATCGACAATGAAAGCAGTTCAGATTAAAAAGGACATTTACTGGGTGGGCGGTATTGATTGGACACTTCGCAATTTTCACGGGTACCTTACTCAGCGGGGATCCACCTACAATGCTTACCTGATTATTGATGAAAAAGTTACACTGGTCGATACCGTAAAAGCTCGTCTCACGAATGAAATGATCGAGCGAATCTCATCGATCATTGATCCCTCCCGGATCGATTATATTATCAGCAATCATGTAGAAATGGATCATTCGGGTGCCATACCGGCTATATTGGAAATTGCCCCTAATGCCACGCTGATCACCTCTCCGAAAGGAGAATCCGGACTTCGTGAGCATTACGGGAAAGAGTGGGATTTCAGGCCGGTTGAATCAGGCACTCACCTGAATATCGGGAAAAGAAACCTTCATTTCGTATTAACCCCGATGGTACACTGGCCGGATAACATGGTAGTATATCTGCCGGAAGAGAAGATTCTCTTTTCTAATGACGCCTTTGGTCAGCACCTTGCTTCATCCGAACGGTTTGATGATGAATATCCGTTAGACATCATCATGCAGGAAGCGCGAAAATATTATGCAAACATCGTGTTGCCCTATTCAAAACAGGTGCAAAAGATCCTGGTCTCGCTGCAAGATCTGCAAATTGAAATGATTGCCAACAGTCATGGTATTATATGGAAAGAGCATGTTCCTGAAATTATGGAAGCGTACCGGACCTGGGCCGGAAATGAAACCAGTCAACGTGCCCTGGTTATATATGACACCATGTGGCACTCCACCGAAATGATGGCACACTCAATCCAGGATGCCTTTGAGTCTCAAGGATTTAAAACATCATTACTAAGTCTTCAGCACAATCATATTTCTGATATTATGACCGAGGTGATTGATGCTTCCTGGATTTGCGTGGGTTCTCCCACTTTGAATGGCCGGATGCTGCCTACTATGGCATCATTTCTCACTTATCTGACCGGTTTATCTCCCCGCAACCGTAAATCGATTGTATTCGGTTCGTACGGCTGGGGCCCGAAACAGATTCAGGAGATGGCCAAAATGCTTGAAGACGGGGGATTTGAAGTAGCAGGTACTGAAAAAATCAAATATGTTCCCTTCCCTGAAGATTTGCAATCATTGGAATCAAGGGTTGTGGATTTGATCCGGGCGCATAGTTAATTTATCGGCTGCTTATAACAGAGAAACCGCCAGGTAAGCCAACAAACCGGCACCCAGCGAAACAGCTGACTCATCCACATCAAAACCGGCCGTATGAATGGCACGGGAAGAATTTTTTATACCGGTACCGAGGCGGTAATAAACGGCCGGCATCATCCGGCCGTAACGTGCAAAATCCTCCGAACCCATTCTGAGTGGCAGCTCCGCTACCCGGTCTGAACCCAGGTATTCTTTTAATAAAGCACGCACGGCAGCTGTTTTCCCGGGATGGTTATGTAATGCAGGATAGCCCGGTACCACCCGGCATTCCAATTCTCCTCCCATGGAAGTCACCAATCCGTCCGCACTCCGGCAAATCAGTCCAAGTGCTTTTTTTCGCCAGGTTTCATCCATGGTTCTGAAGGTGCCTTCAAGGTGTACAGCGGATGGAATCACATTGGTAGCTCCCGGTGCATCGAATTTACCGAATGACAAAACTGTGGGAATATCAGGAGGAGCTTTCCGGCTGACAATCTGTTGCAGGTTTACAATGAGTTGGCTGGCGATTAATACCGGATCGATCAGGGTATGCGGCATAGCTGCATGACCCCCTCTGCCTTTAACCGTTAGATACAACTCATCCGACGAAGCCATATAGGCACCCGAACGGATTCCCGCCCATCCGGCCGGCAGTTCAGGATAAACATGCTGTGCCAGAATCAGGTCGGGCATACGTGAATCAAACAGTCCGGATTCGATAACCCGCAGAGCTCCCCCCGGCAACAACTCTTCTCCGGGCTGAAATAAAAATCTGATGGTTCCGTTGAGCGGATTACCGGACTGGCTGAGTATCCGGATGGCTCCCAACAG
>JAGHDB010000262.1 GCA_021160155.1 Bacteroidales bacterium
CATTATCAGAGAGTTCACTATGGTTCGTGCCGGTTGAATTACTGGGTATAAATACTCCTGCATTCAGGTTCTTTGCCATCCAGCATTGATTCCCGATTTGCAGGGTGGGATAGACATTCCCGTCGGCATCAGTTACCAGGGGAGTTCCCGGACAGGGATTTTTACTGAGCAGGGCAAAATTCAGAAGTACCTCATCGGAATTGCTGCCGCAGGGTGTTTCGATGGCCCATCGTAATTGATAATCCAGGATGGTATCATTTTTATAAAACCAGGAGTTGGGGTCATGCAGATCAGAGAATGATCCTCCGGGCCCTTCAATAATAGTCCAGGTGCCGGTACCGTTAACGGGAGAATTACCATCCAATTGAACAGAATCCACTACCAGGTCTGTCTGGTCATCTCCGGCATGAGCTTCATCCGGGAGAGGCAGCACCCTGATCATGGCAGAGGCTGTATCGGCACAATGAGTTTCAGGATCCCGGTAACTGTAAAACAGTTCGTGAAGTCCGGTACCCGCCATTTGGGGATTAAATTTTCCATCAACCACCCCGTCTCCCCAGTATGTTCCTCCGGCAGGGGATCCTCCGGAGAGAATAAAAGCCGTTTCATTCAGACAGGTTGAATCCTTTGGGTTCAGAGTGACAACCGGCGGGTCATTGATAATTAATTCAATGATATCGGAGTAAACAGGCTGACAGGTGCCTTCAATGATCTCTGTCCGGTAATATTGATGTTGAGTGGCAATCAATTGCAGGGTGTCACCGGTATCACTCAGAGGAGTCCAGTCGGTTCCATTGAGTGATTGTTGCCAGGTAGCACTTCCCCTGTAATTTGTAATATAAAGTTTAAGTGTGTCGTTTACACATGCTGTAGTTTGTCCTTCAAGGATGTGTCCCAGAGAAGACAACAGAATCAACAACGATATAAGTGTGATTTTTATTTTCATCTTAGTCTTTCCTGTTAATTTTGGATTTGTATTCTTCGAACCAGGAATATCTTACCTGCATAAATTCTCACATAGTATAGTCCTGGTAACAATCCTTCAACAGACAGCTCGTATGCTCCCGATGGAGACGGGGAAACGGGTGTATACTTTCTTATCATCTGGCCAAGAGGATTAATTAGTTCGATTTGTACACGACCGTTTAACGAAGGATCCAAACCGGAGATGTTAATTTGTTGGGATGCCGGATTGGGATAAATCGAAAGGTGCTTGTTTAAAATATTAATGTCTATACCGGTACATGGATCTACTACGATCGTGATAAACTGCACGGAAGTGCATCCTTGCGTATCGGTTACTGTTAACATATAGGTTGTAGTGCTTTCAGGTGTAGCAATTGGATTAGCTGCCGTCGGATCATCCAGATAGGTTGGGGGAGACCAGGTATATAAGTATCCGCCATTACCTCCTGAAGCAGTTGGTATGCCTCCCAGGATTACCGGGTATAACGGACATACCGTGGTGTCATGACCGGCCGTGGCTTGCAGCTGATCAGTTTGGTTGACCGGTACCCGTATGATCTGTTGCCCTGAAGTATGAATGACGGAAAAGAGCAAAAGGGCAACGATAACATGAAGAATTCTCATAATTTTATCTTTCTTTTGAGCCAAAGGTAGAAAGTGAAGGTTTTGGGTACAATATAACTTATTAACCAACTTTCCGTTTTGTTCACAAAGTGCTTCCACTTTCGAGAAATTATATTTTAACTGTTTTATAATGAAACTTATCGGAGGTGTGTTAAAATCATGTTAAATACGGATAATGAACTGCCATTACCGGTGATGGAAACTTTCTTCTCTTTACAGGGCGAGGGTTATCACATGGGTAAAGCGGCTTTTTTCATTCGTTTAGGCGGATGTGATATTGGTTGTTCGTGGTGTGATACCAAAAGAGGCTGGGATGCCGATGTGTATCCCAAAGTTTCTATTGACGAGCTGCTTTCCCGTGCTCTTGTTTTACCGGTTAGATCAGTGGTGATAACCGGTGGGGAACCGATGCAGTATGACTTGACAATGCTTACCAGGAGGTTTAAAGAAGAGGGGTTTGCAACGTTTCTTGAAACATCGGGAGCTCATTCGCTTTCAGGTGAATGGGACTGGATTTGTTTTTCTCCTAAACGTCAGGGGAAACCATTGCCTGAATATTTTGAGCGTGCCGGTGAATTAAAAGTTATTGTGGAGGGGCCTGATGACCTGCTTTGGGCCGAAGAGAATGCACAAAAACTGATTCATACTCAATGCCCTCTTTTTTTACAACCTGAATGGAGCCGGAGATTAGAAGTAACTCCTTTGGTAATAGAATATATTAAAAAACATCCGGTTTGGCGCCTTTCACTACAGGTTCACAAGTATATTAAAATTCCTTAATCGGGAGTATGACCGGTTTTTATTTTAAACTACGGATTTTGCTGCTAATCTGTGTGGTATGGGGGACTATATTCACGGATTTAGCGGGCCAAAGTAATCTGCATTCGGAGACACGTTACCGGAGACGCCTTGATGAAGCCCGGAAATATTTCAACAGCTTCAAATATGATGAGACTGAGAAGGTGTTGACACGACTTATTCAAAAGTTTCCCGATCGGGTACCGGCATGGATTCTTTTAGGTCAAATGGCTGGCGAGCAGCACCGGACTCAACTCATGGATTCTGCTTATAGTCAGGTTCTCAATCTGGATTCAACCGATTATCCCGAAGCGTATTACCAGGTGGCATTGATCAGGTACCGGCAGGGTATGTATCGTGAAGCATCCCGGGTTTTAGCACGTTATGAACGAAACAGAATAAAAAAAGATACAGAAGCAAAAGAATTTGTGCTGTTACGGCATCGTATCCTTTTCGCACTGGATCAGATTTCGCGTGATTCCATACTCACTTTTCCGGTTGCGGTAAGTGGTATTAATACCCCGTCAGATGAATATCATCCGTCCCTCTCTATTGACGGCCGTCGACTGGTATTTACTCGTCAGAAGCAAAATTCTTCAGGGATTATGACTGAAGATCTGTATGAGTCTCAACGAAATAGTAAAGGGTGGACGCATCCCGTCAGGCTGCCTGAACCAATAAATTCAAACGGGAATGAAGGGGCACAAACCATGCGTCAGGATGGCCGGGAGTTGATATTCACTGCTTGTAACAGACCCGATACCAAAGGGAGTTGTGATCTCTATTTTTCAGTCAGGAAAGGAAATCAATGGAGTTTTCCAAAGAACCTGGGTTATCCGGTAAATACACGGTACTGGGAGTCTACCCCTGCACTGACTCCTGATGGCCGCTTCCTGGTGTTTTCAAGTAACAGACCGGGAGGAATGGGAGGTATGGATTTGTGGATCGCAGAAAACCTGGGTGCCAATAATTGGAGTGAACCGAAAAACCTGGGTCCGCATATAAATACCAACGGGGATGAGGTATCTCCTTTTATTTATTACGATTCAAATAAACTTTTCTTTTCATCGAATGGTTGGGTAGGTATGGGAGGATTTGATCTGTTTACCATCTCTTTTTCAGGCTCATCGGTTTCAGGTGATCCCGTCAATCTTGGATATCCGGTCAATACCCATGCAGATGAAACGGGTTTAACCCTGGCAGGTTTACCCGGACCGGCTATTATTTCATCTAACCGGACTCCGGGAAAGGGACGGGA
>JAGHDB010000105.1 GCA_021160155.1 Bacteroidales bacterium
ATCAAAATACCGTCCCTTCTTTATCTTGCCTCCGGATCCTGTTAATACCGTGGAAGGCACCTGGGATTCTCCTTTTTTCAGAACCTACGCAGCTAAGATGGCACAAAACGGATACAGGCAAGACCCGGTGCCAACGGTGTACGGATGGTGGAACCACTGGCCGGTAGCACAGATTCCCGGAGACGGCAGATGGGTGTCGATACCGGATCGCCCCAGCCATTTTAATCTTACCACATTTGTGCAATGGAAAGATTATGAATACACCGACCGTACGCGCACCAGGATCATGTTGCATGGAATGACAGATAAAAAAGCTGAAGATCTCGTTCCTCTTGCCAAATCATGGCTGCAGGCCCCAATAATGGAAATCACTTCTAATGGTTATAAGGTAAAAGGTTATGATCAATCGGAACGGGCATACCTGGTTGAGAAAACAAATCCGGGTCATTCGACTCCCTTATCTTTTGTGCTGAAAGCCTCAAAAGATTTTCCTCTTATTAATCCTGCCATTATCATCAAGAATTGGGGTAGTCGGCCGGCAACACTTTCGATTAATGGCAAGAATATCATGCAGGGTGACGACTTCAGGCAGGGTATCCGGAAAGGGCTTCACGGAGAAGACCTGGTTCTGTGGATTAAGATGAATGTAAACAAACCCGTTAAAATGACACTGAGATAGGAAAAGGAGAGGAAAAGATTTTGGAATTGGTTTTACACATTTTGGAATGATATAGTAAGAGATTTAACGCGCACCCGCAGGCAAGTGCGTGAGCAGATACCTCACCAGAAGCAGTCTCATGTGCAATGAGGTTCCTTTTCCTTTCCTTAGACCATGGTCACGATTAGGATAAGTAAAGTAATCGAACGGTTTACCCAGTTCGATCAGGCGATCCACCAAGCCTTCGGTAATCTGTATATGGGTGTTGGTTTCCCCTGTCCCGTGGATAATCAGCAAGTCTCCTTTCAGTCCTTCTGCAAAGTTTATCGGGGCCGACCGGCGATATCCCTCAGGATTCACTTCAGGGGTTTTCATGTAGATTTCCTGGAACCAGGCATTATAAAGGTGAGGCTGTGGCTTTGGGGCAACAGCAATACCTACCTTATAGAGATCCGGTTTACGAAACATGGCATTCAGGGTATTAGATCCTCCACCGCTCCAGCCCCAGATACCAACCCGGTTAAGATCCACATAAGGCCGGGTTCTTGCCAGTTCCTTCAAACCAGCAGCCTGTTCTTCTGTCGACAAGGGACCTAAACTTCCAGCAACAGCTCTGCGCCATGCTGCTCCTTTGGGGCATGGTGTTCCACGATTGTCTATTGAAACGACGAGATACCCAAGATCAGCAATCGCCCGGTGGAAGTCAGCCATGGCATGTCCCCAGGAGTCCATGACGGTTTGTCCATGAGGTTCCCCATAAACATATACAAATACCGGATATTTTTTGGACGGATCGAAATCATGCGGCTTGATCATCCAAGCATCCATAACGATACCGTTACCAATATCCAGAGTAAAAAATTCTTTAGGTTGAGGATTCAGTAACTTCATTTTTTTACGAAGATCCTTATTATCTTCCAAAACGGTAACTACTTCATGTTTCGGCAGTCTTACCAGTTCAGTCACCGGGGGAATATTGGCGGATGAGTAGGTATGGAATGCCCACTTACCGTCGGGAGAAATATTGTAATTATGCGTCCCGGGCTGGTCTTGCGGTGTTACCCGCTGGGCTCTACCTTTACCATCCAAACGCACACGATACAAATATTTTTGGGTACCGTTCAAGGGAGATGCATAATAGTAAAACCATCCATTGTCTTCATCTATTCCGGCACGACCAATAATATCATAATCTCCGGGCGTTAGCAAAGACTCTTTCTTTCCGTCACGGGAACACAAATATGCATGTCTCCAGCCGTCTTTTTCACTCAAAACGATAAAATCACGATAATTATGAATCCAATTCACTCCTCCGTTGGTACCATAAGATGCAACGACCCACGCCGGATCAGATTCTTCGTATACATTGGTGATTCTGCCATTGTTAACATTGGCAATCAAAAACTGCCGGTGGTCTCTAAAACGACTTCTTTTTTCCACCAGTACTTCGTCAGAATTTCCTACCCAGCTAACCTCTCCAAGGTAATATCCCTCTTTTGGAATAGGGATGGGCAACCACCGGGTTTCCTGCCCTTTTATATCTACCACCCCAACTTTTAATACAGAAATATTACCGCCTACCCTGGCAAACCTCTCCTCTTTTACCTCCGGATAAGTCGGATCACCCGGAACGAGCGAATACCTTATCCGGACATTGGAGGCATCAGACCTTACAAAAGCAACTTTCGTGCCATCTGGGCTCCACACAGCTTTTCCGTTCGAAACAGTTCCGGGAACACCATCATACGTAAGCCGGATTGTTTCTTCATTCATCAGATCATAGACGTAAATATCTCCTTTGTTGAGAAAGAGAATATGTTCACCATCAGGAGAAATACTGCTGTTCCTTCCGGCTTTCACTTTTTTCAGTGCTCCGGTTTTTCGTTCAAGCAACCAATACCCTGCGTTCTGATCTTCATTGTCAATATTGGTCAACCGAAAAAGAATCTTACTGCCATCCGGAGATAAAGTATAGTTTTCAATCCTGCTTTGCTCTGTATATCCGGGTATGTCAAGTTTATCGTAAGAAATCAGTTCGGTCCGGTTTACACCGTCAGCATCATAACTTACCAATATACGCGAACGAGTTTCCGGGATTTCTTCAAAGACCAAATAACCCGAACCATCCGGGAGCCAGCGTGCCCAAAATGATTTTACTCTAAATGCTTCCCCTTCATATATATCCTTCAGAATTTCTTTTGTCTTATCCGGGACAACAGATTGGTTATTCAATCCTGAAGAATTTGACTGAGTGAAAGCAACATTCGAAAATAACATTGCCTGAACCATGAAAATCATGACAATCAATGAAAAATCTTTAAACACACCTTTCATTTTTTATTAAATTTATTTATTAACCTCTGTTTCTTTTTGTAAAAGAATATTCTATCCGGTAATTCATACTCAGAAAAAGTGACCTTTTAACTTCATTCAACAGGAATTTAATCTTCATCGTGAACAGATATCTTTTCACATGGTTTTTCAATTCTGTACTTCAACAAAATCAAATCTTTACCCAATTTCTTAAGATGATTAACAAATATAACTATTTATTTGAATAAAAAAGAATCGAAAATCAAAAGGTCTTTTTTATTTTTATTCCCTTTGAACACAAAGCAGAGACTGGTTGTTTTTTTCTGTTCAGGGAAATCAAAAACGTATAGATGGGGTAGATCTTTCCCGGCACGTTTATGAAGCCTATAGGAGGCCAGTTTTTTACCATTCGGAGAGTCTTGATGAACCTCAATCGTTACCTTTTCAAGAACAGTAACATTGAATTCAATCTTTGATTTTTGAGAGAGTCCATCGATATTCGGATATGTAAGAAAAAAATCATTATTTATTTTGGCGACCGCAAATCCTCCATCGTTTGTTTCAATAATATTCATTTTTGGTGCATTAAAATAGTCTTCCGCTTCAATGCTTCCTTTATTTGCATCATATTGTCCGACACCTATTCCATCCACTCTGATGGGAGCAATTTCTCCGTTTTTCTTATAATGAACGTAACTGATAAAGGCAGATCTAAAAAACCTGTTTCCAGTCTGACTCATATCGTCATAACTGAAATACCATTGGTTATTCATTTCAAAAAATGATCCATGGCGTCCCTGTCTGAACCCGTTAGGCCAGGTAGGTTCTTTATAACCTTCTGCAAAGCTCGAATCATTCAGGATGGCATCCTTATAATCATATGGTCCGTAGATATTATCCGACATAGCATAAAAACAACCCCATGATAAATAGAATTTATCTTTACAGATATGAATGTAAGGTTTGTCATCCGTTGGGTGTTTCTTATTCATACCGTCAAGATTATACGGGCCACGCGGATTGTTTATAATAATTTTCCTTGGTTTTTCTGCAAGTGATATCATATCATCATTTAACCTGGCAATATAATAATTCCACACTCCGAAAACGATATAATAATTTCCGTCATACTCAACGACACCCGGATCATAAGGATCAGTAGGAACATCTCCTTGTTTCAACAGGGGTTTACCCAGCGGATCTCTCCAAGGACCTCCGGGAGATTCAGCCGTCATGACCCCAATGGCAAGATTATGCTGAGAAAAGTACCAGTAGAACCGGCCATCCTTTTTTGCAAAATCTGTGGCCCAGCATTGATTATAAGGCTTCCCGATGAAGGTTTCCTCAGGATGCAAGGTATATTCCAGTTTCCAGTTTACAAGATCAGTCGAAGAATACATGACCCAATAATTTATACTAAACCACTTACTGTCAATGGAACTATCGTGACAGGCAGTCATATACGCCACACCGTCGTAAACATGAATATGGGGGTCAGTAATTCCAGCCTGTACCGGAAGAATTGGATTTTGGTTATATACATTAAATTGAAAGATTCCGACAATCAGAAATAAAAAAAACTTTTTCATTACAAACTTATTTTTTTACTCATTTTTATGTCCCGTTAATTTATTTTAAAGGGAACTGGGGAGAAGGTACATATCCTTCATCAATCATATCAATAAATCCCAACAGAGCACCCCAATGATAAAATTTATCACTCCATCCGGCGACATCGTCACCTTGTCCGGTTTCAGCGTTGTAGTTTTCATAAACATGCTTCTCTCCCAACCAAGATTTTAAAAGCAGGTTTTTTGATTTTTCAACCATATCCTTTTGTGCGTCGGGCAAATCATAGTTTCTTATGCCCAGATATACCAGAAAATTCATAGGAGCCCAGATCCTTCCTCTCCAGTATAAGTTATCCTTAAAAGCCGAATCATTTTGGGCAATGGAAGGTATAATAAATTCACCCCAGAATTCTTCCGGATTATAAAAATGTTCGTCAATCATTCGTCTTGCCTGGTGCTGATCAGGAACTTTTGCAAGAAGCGGATAGAATAAGGTGGGTGATAACCTGTAACTGAATTTTCCGGTTGCCAGATTCTTATTCAGATAAAGGCCAAATTCGTCATTCCAGAGTGTTTCAAGTTTCTTTGAATACTTTTCTGCTCTTTCTGTTAATTCTTTCATTATTTCGGTTTTTCCCAAGACACCGGCAATCTCAGCCAAGCTCCGGCAATCATTAATATAGAGACTCATTAAACCGACATCGGCCAACATCATTTGATGGAACGTCGTATCAAAAACAACATCATCATACATGGGAGAATTATCCAGTCCGGATTCCCACTTGGCTCCCTGCAGTTTACCTATTCCCCTGGTCGAACGATATTTAACATTTCCAAAATCATAAGGATCTGTACCATAGGATAAGTAGCCATCTATATCCCGATTATCAGCCCACCAGCGATTCCATCTCAGCAAATCATCAAACAATTCATCCAAGAACCACTTTTCTCTATATTTCCGATAAATCTCCTTTACAACAAATGATCCGACAGGGGGCTGCGAACGGTCTTCACTTTTATGCCCTGGCTGTGTATTATTTGGAACAAATCCTTTATCAGTAATCTCTTTTGTGATAGCAATCGCGTTGGCATAGGCCAAATCTTTATTGTCAAGAGATAACATATAAGATGCAAAGTATGTGTCCCACTCGAACAATACCCAGCCACCAGCAGGTGCAGCCCAATTACGACTTACCGGAGTAATCGTCCTGTTGTTTATGGGATCATAAATGGTGTTCCAGGCCAGGACTGTTTGCATCGCATTGTGCAACTCCTTTGCTTCTTTATAATTTGGTATTCCGGCTAAAAATTTTGTTTTTGAATCGTTAATGATCTCTTCTATATCCTCCGTTGATTTTGAGGCATCAGATGAAAGGGCTATCACTTCACGCAGCGAAGCCTTTATGTTTTCGGGGGTTATTTTAAATTGACCTCCGACAGCGGTAACTTCAATATCTCCTGAGGGAGTATTTGCCCTTATCAACCCATTGTTGACTGTAATGTCCCCTTTCCGGCCCCATAACATTTGTGGAATTATTAAAAGTTCATCACCAGGTGAATACCGGATGGGTGTAATCAACAAATACAGTTGATCGTCTTTGGCGGCACTTTGAACCTTAATACTGATGTCCTGCCACTCAGCAAGAAGTTCTGTATAGGATCCATCGTAAGAATGAGGTCCGGGAATAACATTTTCTTTTGAGTCGTAATCATCTCTCCCGAATAAAGCTTCTTTCAGTGTATCCCCGGTTTGGCCAGAAACTAATTGAAAATTGATGATAAAACATTCAGGTAACAACACATGGGTCAATACACTCCCGGTATACCAGGTGTTCCATCCTTTGGAAAGTCTGTTATTCAATTCGGTTAATTCATTACCAATATAATCATTTTGTGTTGATGTATTTTGGGGATTCTTGGAATTACAAGAAGTGAGAAACAAGATGAAAAAACAGATCGGGAATATATACCTCTTTTTGTTCGTATTCATTTTTCTTTAACATGATTAATTAAAAGTTATTATAAAGA
>JAGHDB010000102.1 GCA_021160155.1 Bacteroidales bacterium
TCTCATACCCGTGAAAAATACCACGGTGTTAGCTGATGACTTTGTGACACTCGCCGAATCTTTAAAGAAAGCCGGGTATGTAACCGGCACCTTTGGTAAATGGCACCTGAGCAGGGATCCGCGCACACATGGTTTTGATGTGAATGTTGGAGGCAGTATCTGGGGGCACCCCGGAAGTTATTTTGCTCCTTACCATCATCCTGATATCCAGGCTCCCGAAGGTGAATATCTTACCGACCGGCTCACCAAAGAGGCCATGCGGTTTATCGAGCACAATAAGGATACGCTTTTTTTCCTCTACCTGCCTTTTTATGCCGTACATACCCCGCTGCAGGCAAAGCCGTTGCTGAAGACTTATTTTAAGGGGAAGCAAGGGGATGAATGTCAGGGAAATGCTACGTATGCGGCTATGATCAACAATATGGACAGTTGTGTGGGAGCCCTGCTCAACCGGCTGAATGCGTTGGATTTGTCAGATCAAACCCTGGTGTTTTTTACTTCAGATAATGGGGGTGTTTATAACATCTCCTGCCAGGATCCGCTGCGAGGGGGTAAAGGCACTTATTACGAAGGTGGGATCCGGGTGCCGCTGACAGTGCGGTGGCCTGGTTACATCCCTGCCGGATCACGCTCCGATGTCCCGGTAACCAATCTCGATTTTTATCCGACACTGCTGGATGTGGCCGGAACGAAACCTGAGCATCAGAAACTCGACGGTCAAAGTATCCTGAAAGTACTAACAGATCAGCAAACCCTGAAAAACCGTCCGCTTTTCTGGCATTTCCCGATCTATCTGGAGGCCAATAAAGCTAATTCCCGGGCAGGCCGGGATCCGCTTTTCAGAACCCGGCCGGGGACCATCCTGCGGTACGGCGACTGGAAACTGCATCATTATTATGCGGATGACGGATATGAATTATATAATCTGGTTCAGGATCCGGGAGAAAAAATCAACCTTACGGATCAGGAGACGGAGAAACTGGATGAGATGAAGAGGATGATGAACGAATGGCTAAAAAAAACCGGTGCTCCCGTTCCTGTGCAGCCCAATCCGGAATTTGATCCGGATTTTGAAAAACAACGGATCCTTATAAGAACGGGAAAACATTAATTAATCTTAATATGTTTCAATACAAATCATTCGATTTATGGGTGGTTCGGGCATGGCGCACCGTGCCTCTCCTGGTTGCTCTGATGATGGGAGCGTGCCAGTCTGAAAACACGATACGCCTGGATGAGATGGATATTACTGCCATGACGACCGGATGGGGCAAACCGGTGATGAATCAAACGGTACTGAGAAAACCCCTGACGGTGGCGGATGTTACTTATAAAAACGGTGTGGGTACGCATGCGGTGAGTACCTTTTTATTGGATCTGAACCGAAAAGGTAAAATACTATCCGGTAAGGTGGGAGTGGATGATGAGGCGACGGATAAGGCATCTGTTGAGTTTATGCTGTTAGGGGATCGTAAAATCCTATGGGAGAGCGGAACCATACATCGTGGTGATTCGGCTGCCTCTTTTAATGTCAGCCTCCGGGGGATTCAACAACTGGGATTATTAGTGACCGATGCAGGTGACGGGATCAATTATGACCACGCAGATTGGCTGGATGTACAACTGACATTCAGGGGGTTACCTCCCTCTGCTTCTGTCAGGGTGGCTGAAGAGCCTTACCTGCTGACCCCACCTGCTCCGCCGACCCCGCGGATTAATGGTCCGAAAGTATATGGGATCAGGCCGGGATCTCCTTTCCTGTATCGCATTCCCTGCACCGGAGAACGCCCGGTACATTTTGAGGCGGATAACCTGCCGGAGGGACTGTCTCTGCAGACCGAAACCGGCATCATAACCGGATCCGTTACCCAAAGAGGCACCTACCTGGCCACCCTGAAAGCTAAAAATTCCAGGGGATCGACTCAACGTGAATTTCGCATCGTAGTGGGTGACACCCTTATGCTGACTCCTTCAATGGGATGGAACAGCTGGTACATCCATTACAACCGGGTGAGCGATTCGATTATGCGGAATGCCGCCGACCAGATGATCGCTACCGGGATGGCAGATTATGGTTACCAGTATGTAAATATCGACGACTGCTGGATGGTGAAAGCTAATTCTGATGATCCGGTCATCGGTGGGGCGATGCGGGATAAAACAGGCAGGTTGCTGACAAACAAACGATTTCCGGATATGGCCAAAATGACGGATTACATCCATTCAAAAGGATTGAAAGCCGGAATTTATATTTCTCCCGGTCCGACTACCTGTGCCGGATATGCGGGCAGCTATCAGCATGAAGCTCAGGATGCCCGTACATTCGCCGAATGGGGTTTTGATTTTCTGAAATACGACTGGTGCTCTTATGGCAGGATTGCTCCCGACCGGTCGCGCAAATCGTTGATGGCGCCCTATAAGTTGATGTGGAGTGAATTGCAAAAACAAAACCGGGATATCGTATTGAATCTCTGTCAGTATGGGATGGGGAAAGTCTGGGAGTGGGGCGGACAGGTTGGAAACAGCTGGCGCACCACCGGAGATCTGGGCCTCAGCAGTGGCTCCTCAATGCCGGGATTCTATTACATCGGCCGAAGCAATGCGGACCATTGGCCATATGCCAGACCGGGTAACTGGAACGATCCCGATTATATCCTGATCGGATGGGTGGGAAGTGCCCATATCATGGGAGAGGGAGTCAAAACCACTCTCACGCCCAGTGAACAGTATTTTTATATGTCAATGTGGTCACTGATGGCTTCACCCCTGATATTCAGCGGAGATATGGGAAAACTGGATGATTTTACGCTGAATGTTTTATGTAATAACGAAGTGATCGATATCAATCAGGATCCATTGGGCAAACAGGCACGAATTATCCGGGAGGAGAATGATGAAATGGTGATGGTAAAGGATCTGGAGGATGGCTCACTGGCGGTTGGACTTTTTCACGTCACAACAAATCCCGATGATCCGTCCGGTTATTTTAATTGGGGTGAAGATCAAAATCTGGTTACCTTGACGGTTACTGCCGAAGAATTGGGATTTAGCGACAGAATAATGCACCTCCGGGATGTCTGGCGCCAAAAAGATCTGGGTGCTTTTACCGGAAGTTATTCGGTGCAGGTCCCGTATCATGGGGTGCAGTTGCTGGTGGTTAAA
>JAGHDB010000087.1 GCA_021160155.1 Bacteroidales bacterium
AGATCGGAATTACCTCCTGCCAAAGGGCCAGACTCAGAATTGATCCTGCTAACAGAAGAAACCAAACGGCAAACATTAAATAACCGTTTGCAGCATTAAATTCTTTTTCTTTCATAATGATGTTCTTTGTGATACCACAATGATATCATTTTTATATCAATCATCCAAGTATTTTGCAAAAAAATCCCGGCCGAAGCCGGGATTTCATTCCTGGAGGTAGTTAATTCTCGTACAGATCAATATATTCCAGGGTTTGAGAAGATATAAGCGAATAAGACCGGGCAAATCCGATCACATTTCTGACAGCAGCCTCCGGTGCCTCTATAAGCCAGGCATCCGTTTTGAGATCTTCTTCATCATTCTCCACCGGCCCTTCAACTTGATTGACGAGAAAGAACAGAGTAGTAAAATTTACCATAGGCAAGGGATTGTTTATTTGTTTATTTGTTTATTTGTTTATTTGTTTAGATAACGTGATGATTTGCCAGGTAGTATGCAGATACAAAAAAACCTGGTCGTCAGAACCAGGTTTATTCGTTTAACTCGTGGTGAGTGACAAATTCTTCTCTTTGATCATTTTTCGCATGTTGATCAGTGCATAGCGCATACGCCCCAGAGCTGTGTTGATACTCACCCCGGTCTGATCGGCAATCTCTTTAAAACTCAATCCGCAATAATGCCGTAAATAGACCACCTGACGTTGATCTTCAGGCAGCGTGGCAATTAATCGTTTGACATCATTCATTACCTGGTCATGCACCAGGTTGTCTTCGATAGTGGCATCGGCCAATTTGTGATTATTTAAAAGATCATAATCCGAATCATCGTTTGATACCGTTCTCATTAACTTTTGTTTCCGGTAGTGATCAATGATCAGGTTATGTGCGATTCGCAAGACCCATGAAAGAAACTTGCCTTTATCCTGATATTTCCCACGACGCAGTGATTTGATCACTTTGATAAAAGTATCCTGAAAAATATCTTCGGCCAGTTGGGAATTTTTGACAATCAACAGGATATAGGTATAAACCCTGTCTTTGTGTCGCCTGATGAGTTCTTCGATGCATGCCTCGTTGCCCGTAATAAAATCCTTAACGAGGACATAATCTTCTTGATTATGTACGTTCAAAACTACCTCCTATTTCAATGATACATTAAAGAAGTAGAATTGTCTCGATAGATTTCCTCCTGAATTTTAAATGGAACAACTTGTAAACTCAAACGCAAATATAGCAAACATATTGTATCCCGTTCACATTTTTTTACCTCAAACGAAAATACGCTATCTTCACGCACCGGAAATCCAACAAAAATCATGCCCGATTCAACCCCGCAAAATAATCAGGAGATCATCATTGAGGGTGCCCGTGTACATAACCTGAAAAACATCTCTCTTTCGATACCACGGGATCAGTTGGTAGTCATCACCGGGTTGTCGGGATCCGGTAAATCATCCCTGGCTTTTGACACTTTGTACGCTGAGGGTCAGCGCCGCTATGTAGAGAGTCTTTCAGCCTATGCACGTCAGTTCATGGGCCGGCTAAACAAACCTGATGTTGACCGGATCACCGGTATCCCCCCTGCCATTGCCATTGAACAGAAAGTCAATACCAGAAATCCCCGTTCAACCGTGGGGACAACCACAGAAATTTATGATTACCTGAAATTGCTGTATGCCCGGATTGGGGAAACTTATTCTCCGGTTTCCGGGAAAAAGGTCAGCAAGCACCAGGTTGGAGATGTAACAGACCGGATTCTAAGTTTCCAGCCTGAAACCCGGGTATTGATATTGGCACCCCTGCAGAAACCCGAAGAACGTTCTCTGAAACAACACTTTGAGATTTTATTGCAACAAGGTTTTACCCGTGTGGAAGAGGAGGGGAAAATTCATAAAATTTCGGATCTCCTGCACGCTGAATCCGGTATTTGTAACAGATGTACTTACCGCATTTTGATCGACCGTATCCTGGTGAACCCGGATGATGAAGAGTTGCGGGCCCGTATTGCCGACTCCGTTCAAACAGCTTTTTTTGAAGGGAAAGGAGATTGTCAGTTCACCATCCGGTCAGGGGAAGAAACCCGTGAAGAGTCTTTTTCAGATCGCTTTGAACGGGATGGCATTCGTTTTGAGATTCCGTCGGTTCATCTGTTCAGCTTTAATAATCCGCTGGGGGCCTGCCCAAAATGCGAAGGATTTGGAAGCACTATCGGAATTGACGAAGACCTGGTTATCCCAAACAAAAGTTTATCAATTTATGAGGATGCCATCGTCTGCTGGAAGGGTGAAAAGATGGGTAAATGGAAAGAGAAGCTGATACGGCATGCGGCTGAATTTGATTTTCCGATTCATAAACCTGTTTATCAGCTTACTGAAGATCAACGGCAATTATTATGGACTGGTAATCGCTATTTTCACGGATTGAATGATTTCTTCAAACACCTTGAAGAGAAAACGTACAAGATTCAATACCGGGTAATGTTGGCCCGTTACAGGGGTAAAACAACATGCCCTGAATGCCACGGCACCCGTCTGAGAAAGGAGGCTTCATGGGTTCGTATCGGAGGAAAATCTCTGCCTGAACTGGTAAATCTTCCGGTGACCGGTCTTCGGGATTTTTTCAATCATCTTAAATTACCGGAGCATCACCGGTTAATTGCCGATCGTTTGCTGACAGAGATCAACAACAGATTGAAATACCTGGTGG